>JAHQVY010000169.1 GCA_019634095.1 Cellvibrionaceae bacterium | reverse complement strand
TTTTGGGTATAGATGCCACCTCCGATCTGATTTTGGGTGATCTCAGGTAGTGACAACTATCCTTGCAACTATCCTTGCAACTATCTTTGCAACTATCTTTGCAACTATCTTTGCAACTATCTTTGCAACGACCTCGGTAACTATTCCGACGACCCTTCTGATATAAAGGGCAATAGAGGCGCACTTGATAATGCGGATTTTTTTACTATATTTTTTAGTTTGGAAGCATCATAAAATTACCCAGGGGTAAGAGAAATGCCGGGGTTGAAGTTTGTTTTACCGAAGCGGTTTTTGATGCAATTTGCGAATTTAAATTTATTTTCCTTCGGGTTATTCGCTTATGCACCATCTGCCTTGGCAGCTGATGACGCCTTAAAAGCATCGCTAGATATTATTTGGTTAATTGTCAGTGCTGCCCTTGTTTTCTTTATGCAAGCCGGCTTTTGCTTTCTCGAAACCGGTTTAGTTCGAAAGAAAAACACGCTGAATGTAGCGGCCAAAAACATCTCAGATATGATGATAGCCATCTTGTGCTTCTGGGCGGTTGGCTATGCTTTTATGTTTGGCGGTAGTTATGCCGGGCTTATCGGTACTGAAAAGTTTGGCCTGAGCGGTGTAAGCGATCCTTATGACCTGAGTTTTTTTGTATTTCAAGCGATGTTTGCCGGCACGGTGGCAACAATTGTCTCCGGTGCAGTGGCAGAGAGGATGCGATTTTTCGGATATTTGTGGGTTGCAACGGTGCTGGCAAGCTTTGTTTACCCAGTGGTAGGGCACTGGGCGTGGAATGGTGAGGGCTGGCTCGCAACCAAAGGGTTTATTGATTTTGCCGGATCCACTGTTGTGCATTCAGTTGGAGCCTGGGTTGCGCTAGCCGGTGTTATTGTGCTTGGCGCTAGAAAAGGGCGCTTTAATCAAGATGGTTCAGTGAACCCCTTGTCTGGTCATGATTTGATGCTGACAACCATCGGTGTATTAATTTTGTGGATGGGCTGGTTCGGTTTTAACGGCGGTAGTACCTTAGCGGCCGATACTAGCATTGCAAGTGTTGTCTTGAATACAGTGTTAGCCGCCTCCGCCGGCGGGTTAGCTAACTTGTTAGTAACACATATAACCAGCCCAGTGATTCATATCGAGCGTATTTTAAATGGTGTGCTCGGCGGCCTGGTTGCGGTTACCGCCGGTTGCGGGGTCTTAGATTCATCTGGCGCTATTATCATCGGTGCAACAGGTGGCCTTATTGCCCACTTTGGTTACTTAATTCTTACCCATTACTTAAAGCTTGACGATCCTGTTAGTGCTATTCCGGTTCACGGTTTTGCCGGAGCATGGGGCACGATTGGTTTGGTCTTTTTAGTGCCAAAAGAAGCATTGTCGATGAGCAGGTTTGAGCAGTTTCTGGTGCAATCCCAAGGTGTTGCGTCGGTATTTGCCTGGTCATTTATATCGGGCTTGGTGTTATTTTTAATCCTGAAAATGTTTCGCAAATTACGCGTTGACGAAGAGCATGAAGATATGGGGTTAAATGTGGCTGAGCACGGTGCGAATACTGCGTGGTTAGACACATTGAATGCGATGAATACGGTGATGAAATCACGCGATTTAACAACCCGCGTTGCGGTGGAAATTGGTTCAGAAGCCGGTGAAATTGCACAGTTGTTTAATCAGTTAATTGATTCATTCGAAGACAATATTAAGCAAATGAAAGTGAATTCGGACGACGTTGAAGGCATTGCTAAAAACCTAATGGAATTTACTGAACATACTAGTCAACGCATGCTTGACCAAAATCAGCAAACTGAGAGTATTGAGCAAGCTATAAACCAAATGAAAACTCAAATTGAGCATTTAGAGCGGCATACACAACAAATTAAGGATGCTTCTTCCCTTGCAGATGCGGAAGTTGGGAGTTCTTCACAGGTAATTCAGTTCACATCGATGACCGTTAATGCGATGAAGAAACTGGTGCATGAAATAGAGACTAAAATTAGCGAACTGGAAAAAAGTTCTGAAAAAGTGGGGGTTGTCACTCAGGTTATTTCTGAAATTGCCGAGCAAACCAACCTTTTAGCATTAAATGCTGCCATAGAGGCCGCGCGTGCAGGCGAATACGGTAGGGGGTTTGCGGTTGTTGCCGATGAAGTTAGAAAATTGGCCCACAAGACTCAAGATTCAGTAGGCGATATTGAAACGCTCATTGACGAATTACAGTCTCAAACTCAAATGGCTAAGCAGTTGTCAGAAAACGGGAAACAGCAAACTGAAAGTAGCACCCAAGCCATTGAAATGACCAGTATGGCTTTTAACTCGATTGCCGAAGCGGTGAGTGGCGCTAAAGAGGTAAATTCATCCTTAGCGGAAATGATTAAGGAGCAATTAAATGCTACGCAAGATATTAATCAGAATATGACTAAAATGGCCAGCATTTCTCAAGAAACATCAGATGACGTAATTCGGTTACTAGACGACGGTAAAAAAATGGCGGAGTCCTCAAAAAAAATGCATCAAGCCGTATCTAAATTCAAAGTTATTCACTAAGCGTGAATGGCACTTAAATTCATCTGCCGCTCCAGAGATGGCCGGCATTGCCATGCACGCGGGCTACCCTACCAAGGCCGCCATGGGTTTATTAGTGGAAAACAGCGATTTTAACTACCACCCGCAACACAGCTGGTTGGTGTGGAAACATGCCGGCAACCACAACTGCCGGCAGCGTTATGCGCCCGCTACAGCGGGCAGAAGGCGCCTTCCCCTGGTGTTACGCGAGGAGAGCGGTTGGCAATAGCGACTTTTTAAATAGCCGTAATTGCCAAGAGCCCAGCCAAAGCGCCGATTTACTGCGGCATGTTATTGTATTCCACCACCGGATTGCCGAATTCATCCAATTCTTGTAACTGCACTCGACGGTTCGCGGCGCGGCCCTCCGCTGTGGCATTGGTCTCAATAGGCTGGGTTTCACCATAGCCTTTGGAATCCAAACGTTTTCCAGCCACGCCGTGCAACTTAAGAAATTCAACCGCTGCCGCGGCACGCCGATTCGACAATAGCAAATTGTATTCTTCTGAACCCTGGCTATCGGTATGAGCCTGCACCTCGATGCGAACCCTGGGGAATTTCTGCAAAATAGTGGCAGCTTCTTTGAGAATAGTTTGCGCATTTCCGGTGAGTTTGGCGCTGTCGATTTCGAATTTTACCCCCTTCAGCGGGCCATTAAACACCTCGCAACCGCGGCTATCCACCACCGAACCGGCAGGAGTATCGGGGCATTCATCGTTGGGGTCTAAAATACCGTCGTTATCACTGTCGATTTTGTCCACCGGAATCACGGGCATGGGCGGAGGCGGCGCAGCACGTTGCGCTTGAGCTTTTTTGGAACCGCCAAAATAGCGCGCAATGCGCAGCGTTAATATCTTGGCATCGCGGTCGTAGCTGTCGAACACTAAACCCGCTTGCCAGGGCGCACTTTTAAAACGGTATTCCAAACCGGCCCCCAAAGCGAGTTGCGCGTCGCTTTGCTTTTCTTCGCCGATGCGGGAATCACTGGCTTTTGTGTTAATTGCCGAAACGCCAAACTTGCCGTAGATATTCCAGCCGTAGTCTTTGTCGAAAAGATAATAGCCGGCCATTAAGGCCGGTATCGTATAACTGATGTCGGCATCGGGAATCAGCTGCTCGAGCGCCGGGTTGGGGTTTTCTAAACCGGCTTCACCGGCATCAAAATAACTCAGTTCCACCATCCAGTGAGGATGAATTTGACGGCCGATAAACGCCCCCAAGGCCTGGCTCGATGTGTCGCCGCTGCGCCAGCCGTTAACAGCGCCCTCCGGGTCTAGGTGAGACAAACCGAGGGCGCCGCCAACATACCAGCAGGGCTGAAACTCAGCATCGATATTGCGCGCGCAGGCATTGGAATGGCCTTTGCCTTCGGTGGCAAAAGCTTCCGCATCGGCTTGAGCTTGCAGGGCAAGCACACTCAATAAAAGACCCACTAAAACCGCTGCGCGAACACGCATGTGCCGTAACTTTCCTAACATGTTATATACAACTCCTAAAACTAAACTCAATAAAAACAGAGCATCGGCACTACCGCCACCGTTACCGCTCACAGCGGTGCGCAATTCTCCTTCGTTTTGCAGATGATCTGGAATGCCATCGCCATTAAAATCGCCATCTTCATCGGCATCGCCATAGCCGTCGTTATCGCTGTCTACATCCACATAATCGGCATCGCCATCGCCATCGGTGTCGGGCAGCGGCGGCACCTGGGCACCGTCCTGTGAAGGGTCCACCACGTCGGCGAGGCCATCGCCATCGCTGTCGCTGCGATCGTCGAGTAGCCCGTCGCCATCGCTATCGAAACCCGCCGGCGAACCACTCTCCCGGCGGTCGTCGAGGCCATCGCCATCGGCATCCAAATCCTGAAAATCCGGCAAACCGCTATTGTCGGTGTTGACCGGCTGCGCCGCTTGGTCAACGCCGTCGTCCACACCGTCTCCATCGCTGTCGCTAAAGTCATCGACAATCCCGTCGCGGTCGCTGTCGACAACGCCGGGAATCTGCGACTCAACGCTATCGACAATGCCATCGCTGTCGGCGTCTAGGTCGAGACTGTCGAGCAAACCATCGCCATCGGTATCGCCAAACAGCAGATCATCGATGCCGTCGCTATTGCGGTCGTTGCCGTTGGTTAAGCTCACATCCCAGGCATCATCAATGCCGTTGCTATTGCTGTCTTCACCGCTTGGCGTCACTCGGTTGGCAAGCTCTAAGCTGTCGAGGATGCCGTCGTTGTCGTCATCCAAGTCGACGCTATTGCTCACGCCGTCGCCGTCGCTGTCGGTAAGATGCCCATAAACGTTGTCGTCACCATCAATGGCGTCGGCGAGCCCGTCGCTGTCGTTATCGCTGGGATCGTCAGCGCGGCCATCATCGTTTTGATCGAGATCCGCGTAGTCGCCATCGGCAATGTCATTGATGCCGTCATTGTCGCTGTCGGGGTCGCGGTAATCGGGCAAGCCGTCGCTATCGCTGTCGGGTGGGTTGTCGAGATTCGGCACCTCACCATCAAACAGCGCGTTGTCGTCCTCATCGCTGCCCCCGGCTTCAATCACATCGAAGCGGCCATCGTTATCGCTGTCTAAATCGCGGTGGTCGGGCAGGCCATCGTCGTCGCTGTGGGTAAATTCCACAGCGTCATCGACACCGTCGTTGTCGCTATCCTCGCCCCCGGTTTGGTCCACATCAAAGGCGTCGTCTATACCGTCGCCATCGCTATCTAGGCCGGTGGTAACCTCTTCAACGCCATCGGGTATGCCGTCGTTATCGCTGTCGATATCCAGGTAGTTGGGCTTGCCGTCGCCATCGGAATCGATCGCTTCCGCGCTGTCGTCGACGCCGTTGCTATTGCTGTCCGCGCCGCCGGTTTGATCCACGTCGAAAGCATCGTCGATACCGTCTTCATCGCTGTCGCTGCCGCTGAGCGGCGGGAGATTATCGGTCTCAACAGAGTCGGGCAGGCCGTCGCCGTCGCTGTCTAAATCGAGGTAGTTGGCAATGCCGTCTTCATCTTCGTCGCTGGGCTGCGTGGCGGGGTTGTCGTCATCGCCGCCAAAATCTTCATCGCGAGTGGGAATACCGTCGTTATCGTCATCGGGATCGAGGGCATCGATAATGCCGTCTTGATCACTGTCTGTCGGATCATCGATATCACCCACCTCGTCGACGTCGGGAATGCCGTCGCCATCGCTGTCACTATTACCGGGGTCGGTGCCCAAGCCGTCTTCGTCATCATCTGAAATACCGTCGTTATCGGTATCTTGCCTCAAGTTGAGCACGGCGGTATCCGGCGCGCTCACTGGGCTACTATTGCCAGCTGCGTATTCAACAAGCGCTACCACGCTCAGGGTATCGCCGTCATTGAGACCAGAAATAGCAAAGCTCTGACTGTTGTTTGCCGCATCGTCTGCCGTGACCACTTGCGTTTGGCTATTGGTACCGTAGGTAATGGTAACCATATCGCCTTCGCTCACATCTGCGGGTAAGCTAACGCTGACGTCGACGTCGCCGTCCAGCTCGGCAGCGGTGATCTCGCCATTGTTATCGGCATCTTCAGTGATAGTCACCGTGGGCGCATCGGCAGCCGAGCTATCGTAGGTCACCTCGACTTGCTCCGCCGCAATATTGCCGTTATTGTCGGCATCCACCGCCACATCGGCGGCAATATCCAGTGTTACCGAACCCTCTGCCACCGGGCTGATAAGCGCACTGTAGGTATTGCCATCTAGCGCAGTAAACTCGCTGAGGGTGGCGTTGCCCAGGCTGACATCAGCGGCCTCGAACCCCGTAACATCTTCGCTAAATTCAAAAGTGGCGGTAAAAGGACTGTTGGTGATGGCTGGCACGTTAATAATCGCCACCGATGGTGGCGCATCCGGTTTGGTGGGATTGTAGTCGCTGTTCTCCCGCGTGCTCACATTGCCATTTCCTGCCGGGTCGCTGGCCACTGCGGCGGCAATATCAATGCTGACGGTGCCCTCGGCGTCCGGTGTAATGGTGGCGCTGTAGCTCGAAGCACTTGCTGCGGTAAACTCGCTCAGCGTGCCGTTGCTGACGCTAACATCCGCCGCAGTGAAATCTGTTACATCTTCACTGAACTCGAAACGCACGGTAAAAGCTTCTTCGCTATTGGCAGGCACATCTTCAATTGTCACGCTCGGGGCAACGCGATCCAACTCATAGCTTTCATCAGCGCCGCTTACCTCGGTGCTGCTCAAGGGGTTGCCACCTAAGTCTTGAATACCCGCTGCACTGACAATATCTACGTTGACGCTGCCGGCGGCATTCTCCGCCACATCGACACTCAAACTGTAGGTATCGCCAGCACCGGACACCTCCGAGGCACTGACAAAACTGACGCCACTGCCAGAAAATGCAAAGTCGCTGAGCTCCACATCCACCACCGCTTCGCTAAAAATCACCTGAAACACGACTTGCTCGGCGTTAGTCAGGGCTTGGGCGGGTTCGAAACGGGTAATGCTCACAATGCTTGGCGCTAGATCGGGAACATCGGGGCTGTCGCTTACCGTTAAGGCGTAATCTTCAACTTCACCACCTTGCGCAGCGCCGGTGGCGCCGTTGCTGTCGATTGCGGTATCGGCTGTGAATCGCAAACGCAAGTATGTGGCGGCGCCAACTTGCAGGTTTTCCAGGCCCGGCAGCGCGGACCACTCCAAGTCGACACTGGGATTTTGCAGCCCGCTGCCGCCGGCCACTTCAATGCTGGTGTACTCGTCGCTGTCAAAACTGCCGCTGAGATCGAAGTCGATCCAGGCATGCAGTGTAGCGGCAGTAGCGCCGGGGTTGCTGACGCTGAGCAAATTACGGGGAATGCTAAAAGTCGACGCGCTGTTATTTAAGCCGGGAACAGCACTGAGGCCATCTTCATCATCCAAGTCTCGGTTGTCGTCGGAGTCGGCGGCGACGCTGGCGCTACCACTTGGCTCACTATCAATTAGCGCACCCAACAATAACCGTTCGTCGCCGTCTAAAATGCCGTTCAAATTGGAATCGGCGTAGCGATGCAGCGCCGCTTGATTGCCCGCCACGGTGCCGTAACTTTCCGGGGCATCACCGTAGTCGGTACCGATTGTCAAAAACACCTCGTCGCCGCTGAGCTGCAAGCCCGCGCCGCCGGGTTCAGCTGGGGTGCCAGCGTTGCCCACATTTAAGCCGGGCTCACCGCCCGAAACATCGATGTTGGCGCCTGTGGCGCGCAGCAAAACGATGCCGCCGCCGCCTCCACCGCCGCCGCCATGGTCTATGTCGGCATTACCGCCCCTGCCGCCGGAAACATCAACTTGCAAACTGTCGAGAGTCGGCGTTTCGGCAAAATAGGCAAACACGCTGCCACCGGCACCGCCACCGCCTGCGCCGTCGCCCTCGGGCCGGTCACCGGCCTCACCCACGCCGTCGCCGCCGCTGGCATCCAGCAGGCCAGCGCCAATACCGCTGTTGGCCCGCAGCAAAATAATACCGCCACCAACACCACCGTAAGTGAGGGTGCGGTTATTCGCTTCTCCGGAACCCCCGCCACCACCGAGGTTGGCACCGTTGTTGATAGGTTGCCCGCCGTAACCACCAAAATGCGACAGGGTAACCACATAGCCCTGGGCACCGTTACCGCCGCGACCGCCATTTGCGCCGCCACCGCCACCGGCATTGTGTGCACCGCCGCCGCCGCCAGCATTGCCCGGGGCACCGCGGCCAAAATCACCGCCAGGGAGACTGGCGCTGGGCAATTCAAACTCCGCGGAACCGTTGTACACCCGCCTGGGGGTTCCCGCAACGCCCTCGCCTTTACTGCCTGCATCGCTGTCTTGAGACACCACCTCGGAGATATTGTCGGTGGTGGACGCTATCGCGTTTTCCACGCCACCGCGGAAACCAATTTCAGAGGCATCCACGGTGAAACCGTTAAAATTAATCACGCCGCCGGTGGCATTAAAAGCAATAACGCCACCGGTATCGCCATCCCAGGGCTGCGCGGTAATATTGCCCACAAGTACCGCGCCCTCGGTCAAATAATCCGGCACCACCACCACCTGCCAATTGGCTTCGCCGCTATCGCCGTAACTGTTTTGCACCGGGGCGGTTAAGGTAATTTGCTGGCCATTCACCGCCGCCACGGTAACGTATTCAAATGTGCCCGCAGTCTGTGTTAACAAGCCACCCGCGTAGGCATCGCTAGACTGCAAACCGGTGGGAGTTTGATCGAGATTAAGCCCGGGGCCGATGCCGTCACCGTAGGTATCTGTATTGCTGACATCGATATCTGCCCCCTGGACCTGAAGCAGCAACAAAGTATCGTTGATATTTATCTCACTATCTGCCCCCCTAAAATTACCGCTGATAGTGATTGTGGTGTCACCACTGTTTAACTCGTTCACTCCTTTGACATAGGTGTTAACTGTTCCATTTATATCTACCGCCAACGCGACTAGCGAAAGCGATTGCACTACTAAAAACAACAACCATTTTTTTATATGCATAGCGACCGTACCGAGTCTAAATTTCCAAAAAAACACTTAACGCTTACAGCCATAAACCTCGTCAACTACAAACGCAGTTACGTTAAACATACATTCATTAATTAAATTCGCGATTAACGCATTTCACAGGCTTCTAACAAGCTAAATTCACAATGGTGACTTTGCGATTCAATGCCGCACAACATGCGAATCCAAACGAGGCGCGAGTACAAATAAAACTCAGACTGGATTTTCTTAAAGCTGATGAAAAGCTCAGCGAAACCAATCGACACCACGAAAAAGAAATGAAAAAGTAATCGCTTTGAAAGAAAGCCGAGCGATTAATGAAAAACCGCCCTCACCACACAAAGGAAAGACAACACCATGCGACCATACCGATAGGGCATACACAAAACAATAATACTAAATACTTAGCGCGCTACGTTTGTTGTAAGGCTAGAACGCATAAAAACTATGCTAGCGCGCATCGCCAATATTGAAGGACGCAATTAAAAAAATGGAATAAATTTGGCTTACTTCCATTGCGGCGGAAGTATAGCAAGCATCGGTTTTTACAAAATAAAACCCACTTTGCAAAAATTCGATTCCACCGCACAATTATTCTGCAGCAGTAGAAAAAGCCTACCAAAACTGGGCTATTTAGCCTAGTTTTGAACATTAAATAAACACAAAAAACTAAAGGAATACTACTAAAACACCAGTGTATTTATTAATACCAAAGGCCGGACTGCAGCAGCCATTAAAAAAATAAAATACCTGATTCGCACTGATTTTTTTTACACGAGGCACTGGCTCACACTGGTCAACCGGCTCACGGCGGTTTCATTTACAGCGGTGAAATTGCCGAAAAGAAAAGCAAAACAAACAATAAATCAGGAAGTAATAAAAACAGCCCCTTAACGCATTCATTAAAAAATTTATTAACAGCTTATCGAAGCACAGCCAGGGCGCTATTTTCGATCTTGGCGCAATTCACGCAACCCGGGCATCGCTTTCTCCTTATGTTTGCTGTGGGCAAGTACTACTGCCCAGCATGAAAGAATGAGAAAAAGCCCTCCCTATTTAAAACCCTGCCCCTCAGGGAAGCGCTTCTGGGACGAAAATGTATGCAGCCTTTGTAAACTATTTAACCTATGCAACTATACCCAAAGCGTTTTAGATTTAGGTGTTAGGAGTGCGCCAATTTTTGTTCTTGGGCAATGCATCGCTACAAGGATGTAGCTTATTAGGGCAATGCAGGAGCAATTGCCGAGACAACGCACATAACCATTCTATTTAAGGCGAAGCAACACCGCCAAGGGCACTTAGGGGCGTGCTCATGAGGCCTAAATCTCAAGTGTTTTGGGTATAGAGTCTATTGCAGTAACTATGCACTGCTCGGCAATAACCCTAAATTAATCATTTGAATCCGCTGCTTGCGCATAATCAATAAGTAATTGATCGGCATTTAAACGCGGAGCAAATTCAACAACTCTTACCGAGTTTGCAACGGCAAATTGATTCAGTGCCGGCGCCAAAGCAGGACCATTGTGGCAACTTAAGCGAGCAAATACTTCAAACGTTAAGCGCTTGCAAATATCCGCCAGCATCCACTGTAAACTCGCCTAAAGCTTTGGATCGGAAGCTTTTAGGGGGTATTTACAGCGCTGCACAGAGATTTAAGGCAAAACTGATGGAGCTGCGCACAAGGCCCAGCCAACTTCGCTCTTCACGCCTTAGGACTATACACGAAATAACTTCCAGAAATTTAATCCTAAATTAATCAGTTGGATCGTAGTCGTTCTATTTGATTCTTTTTACAACACCCGCAGCAGCGGGGCTTAGATGAAGCCAAAACGGGAAGTTATTTCGTGCACGTTCCTTATTAGAAGTAGAAGCGATTACTTAGGCAATGTCTCAGCATAACATCGTTGCGCTTCCATTAACATTCCCGTTAAAGGCTATTCAAGGAAATCGATTCGGAGCTAGGCAAAGGCCGGTATTGTGCAGCGCTTTGCAAAGCCCAATATTTTTGACGCCTTATTCAAAGTGTGTTTTTTACCACTGTGGTGTATTCGGCATGTCACTATAGTTGGCAGTATTTTTTAGGTGACTGTATTTATACTGTAGGCAGCGAGTGGCACATCCCTGTGGTTGGATTAGACTGTTGTCGAAGAGACATCATTCACCACGTAAACCACTTTCTATATCTTGCCCACTAAATCCAAGCTAGGACTCAAGGTTTGTTCACCCTCCTCCCAAGCCGCTGGACAGACTTCACCATCGTTGTTCGCCACATACTGAGCGGCTTTCACCTTGCGCAACATGTCTTTTGCGGAGCGGCCAATACCGAGGTCATGTATTTCCGCCACTTTGATAATGCCCTCTGGATTGGCAAGGAAGGTGCCGCGCAATGCTAGGGCCTCCTCTTCGATCATGACATCAAAGCCGCGGGTAATTACACCCGTGGGATCGCCGATCATGGGGAATTTAATTTTGCTAATCGCCGGGCTAGCATCGTGCCAAGCTTTGTGTACAAAGTGAGTATCGGTAGACACGGAGTACACCTCTACCCCCAAGCTTTGCAATTCATCGTAGTATCTGGCCATGTCTTCCAATTCGGTGGGACAAACAAAAGTAAAGTCGGCAGGGTAAAATAAGAATACTGACCACTTACCTTTTACATCGGCGCTAGTGATTGTCTTAAACTCGCCGTCGTGAAAAGCTTGTGCAGTAAATTCTGGAATGCTCTGGTTAATTTTCGCCATTGTGAATAATCCTCTGGGTTTACTAGTCTCGATGACTTTGGTTTGCTTAAGCGGCTGAATTTCCGCAATGCAGCTGATAAACCACAGACTAAGCCGTTTCTTTGATTAGTTAAATTTAATAAAATTGACGATATTGATAACTTAAATTGGATATCTGTTTATGGTCTCGCTAAAACAACTCAATTATGCTCTGACGGTAGAGAAAACCCGTCACTTCAAGCAGGCAGCGGATATTTGTGCGGTCTCTCAGTCCGCATTGAGTACCGCCGTCGCCGAATTGGAATCACAACTCGATATTCAAATATTTGAGCGAGATAACAAGAAGGTGTTGGTTACGCCCACCGGGCGTCAAATTCTTGAGAAAGCACGTCAGATTAAATTAGGTGTAGATGACCTATACCAAATTGCCGCCGGCCAAAAAGCGCCTTTGAGCCAAGCAATGACCATGGGAGTGATTCCCAGTATCGGCCCCTACTTATTGCCGCGCGTATTACCAGAGGTGCGCCGCAGTTACCCTGACTTTCCGCTCACGATTGTTGAGGAGCAATCCCATGTGCTGGTAGAGCGAGTGCGAAATGGCAGCCTGGATACCGCCATCCTCGCCCTGCCCTATATGCTTGAAGGCTTGCACACTTTTGAATTTTGGCAGGAGAACTTTTGCCTTATTTGCCACCGCAGCGATTCCCAAGCGGATAAACCCGCAATCAGCAGCGACCAACTAGACACTTCCCGCTTATTGCTGCTGCGCGATGGGCACTGCTTAAAAGAACACGCACTAGCAGTGTGCAAAGTGAAGCGCAAAGAGGGCGATAATTCCTTAGCGGCCACTAGCCTACACACACTGGTGCAAATGGTAGCGGGAAAAATGGGCATTACACTAATACCGGAAATGGCAGAAAAGCAATTACTAATAGGCAACTCAGAATTAAAGTCGATTCCATTAAATGAACCGGGGCCCCATAGACGCATTGCCTTTGTTACTCGCCTTAATTATGTTGGCGTTACCAGCTTAGAGATTTTAATGAACATGTTCAAGGAGCAGCTCGCTAAAAATAGCGATTAACACCTTGCCATGTAACCTGTAAGTAGATTTGATTCAGCGTTGCACCAAAAACGCCAAGAGGGCGCGCTTACACACTGTAAATTTATATTTAAATCTTTATGGGTTTTTTTAAAAAGCAATTTCAGCCAATTTTTTTATTTTACTTTTGGCATCTCATGATTTTTTAAACTATAACTATAAAACGGCTAATTTATAGCAGATGTATTGAGCGTAACTGTGAACGACTCACAAACGAGTATTAACTATGGGGCTCCCCTCCTTTAACTTTCTCGGTTTTCATGATCGCGGTGCCAGCAAAGCAGGCACCTTCCAGCAATCCAAACCGGACATACCCAATTGCGCTATTTGGCTAAACGGCCTGAGCAGCGTAGAACAAGATCCGCTTACGGAAAGCTTGAAGGCGGTGCTATTCAACAAATTTGGCATTGGGGCGGTCGCTATCGACGCGGGCAAACTGCAGCAGGAATTGTGCGAGGAACTGGGTTATTGCCATACCGATCAAATGAAAAACCTGCGCAGGGTGCTTGAAGTGGCGAAGCTAATTATGGAATCAGGGGAGTTTACCATACTATGCGGCCAACCAGCCCCGGTGGAGCTGCGCAGCGCAGCGCGGCAGCTTCTGCTACCCAACTATCTGGTTGAGGTATTTATCCAGCCCCCTGGTTCCGGAAGTGAACACAGCAACGTTGAACCTATTCACCAACAAACTGATTCACTAGCACATTCGGCGGTGGCTGCCGGGCAACATCACGATACCGAGTTGCAAATCCACACAGCCCATCTTGGCGTAGAGCGTTGCACCGCCTTGATTATTGATTTCCTCGAAGCGAAGCTTTTTACGTAGAACCACCCGACCGCCTATTTAGTTATTCGCAGCGAGCGGGCGTAAATCAGTGCGTCTTCTCTCTCGGCTCCATTGGGATAATAGGCGGGTCGAGTACCTACCGCATTGAAACCTAAGTTTTCGTAGAGCGATATGGCTCGATCGTTGGATTCGCGCACTTCAAGAAACATCTCTGCGGCGTAATCTTCCAATTCCTGGAACATGTAGGTGAGAATTCCACGAGCGATTCCATGCCGCTGCCACATGGGGTGCACAGAAAGTATCAGTAACTCGGCTTCACCTGCGGCAATCGAAAAAACACTGTGAGCCACCGCTTCATCTGAAATATCGCAGAGAATACAGATATGCGACGATTGCACTGAATCGATAAAATTTCGCTCGCTCCACGGATGCGGATTGGCAGATCTTTCAACCTCGACAACATACTCGATGTCCGCAGCTGCAAAGTTTCTCAAAACGCAGTTTTGACCATTGGAAAGGGTAAATTGCTTTTCAAAGCTAGATTGAATTGAGCTGGACAAATGTGTTCCTCCTTTTTAACTTATCGCCTATCGTTTTTCCCGATTAAAGATTGACCTGCAAAACACCACCACAATACAGGCTTACCTAAACCGCCAACACTGCCAGGAAGGGTAGCGAAGCAAGTAAATTTCAATCGTTGACGGGACCCATTTGGTCACCGCGCAGGGTAGCATCTGGGCTGAGCGCGAGTAACGCGATTCCAAAACACCGTTACAACTGCAGGGCGCCACTCAGATCAGTGGCCATATTTTTTTCTTGACCGAGGGCTGCTCGAGAATATCAGCCAGGCTCGGCAGAACAAGGGCGCGGACACTATTTTTACTCAGTATTACCTCAGTAAAGCACAAAACAGAAAAAGGACGTTCATCATCTTCACTTTCGCCATTGGCGGCACGATAGGCCTTATCTCCCAGAAGCCATACACAGTCGACACTGCCTGTCGCAAAAATCCCTTCGAAAAAACTGTCGAACATATCTTTGGCACCCTGCCAGCCACTGTGCTCCTCACTCACTCCCTGCATGGGCCAATGTTGATATTGACAGGGTTGCAGTTGCGGTGATCGCCAACGACTATGGCGCAGCATATTGTGCAACAGCCGCTCGGTGGGCAAAGCGGCGCCTTGTCGATGAGAGTCGATGATCAATAAAGGCGCCGACGCTCGCCAAATAGAAAGAGAAAATGTCGGACGCTCCACGGGGGCGAGTTTTTTCGCTTCCGGTGCAACCTCAGTTGGCGAAGCTGCCGACCGTGAGACCGGCTCACGGTTTAAGCGATCCATCAAATCACCAACCACAGTCTCTGCGCGCTGCGGGCGACTGTCGGCCATAAGCCCTGCTGTATCAGGGTCGTCAACCCCTATAATTACAGCGGTTTTCTCACTGGCGACACTCGCGGTATTTTCGTTATCTGTCGGAGACCGTTCGACCGCATGACTTTCACTTAGTTCATAAAAAATACACTGGTAAGACTCCGGCGCATACGCAAGAGTAACCCGAGGGACAAAACTGTCTATCCCAAGCTGTTCTAAATAGCTAATTCTCGCCTGTTCGCTCATACTCACATTGACATAGTCTGTAGCAAGGCGCGGTAGCGCCTTGCAATAAGGATAATGCAGTTAAATGCAAAGAAGTGCTGTAACGGTTTTAGGTTGTCTAGCAACCCGTTTTAATTATTACGAACCGATTCTCGGTATAGCTAGACAAGCTACACAGCCGATTTTGGGGAGCGCAGCGACTAAACGCCATCCCGCTGAGGGTGGTGGCGCTGATGCGCA
>JAHQVY010000168.1 GCA_019634095.1 Cellvibrionaceae bacterium | reverse complement strand
TAATCAGTAGGATCTACTGCGGACGCCCAATGAACTGAAATTAAAGCGTTTTTTCAATTTTGCGGCTGCACCCGTAGAGTGACTACGAATTTGCCGCAAAAGTTAAAAAATTCACTCTAATTTCAGCCCCTTGAGCGCCCTCGCTACGATCCAACTGATTTGTTTAGGTTAAAACGGGGAGGTGCTTTTTTCTTTCTGCTAGGTAAAAATTATTCTGTTGTTCCAAGTTATCTAGTTAACCAGGTAATTAGTTAATCGTTCTGGAGGGTGGCGCGGATTTATTCAATTTTTATTAAAAATGTCGCTCAACATTAGGCTTCAGCAATTCGCGGTTGGGGTGGTAGTTAGCTTAGCAAGGTTTTTCTGGTTTGGTTGAAGGGCAGTGCCTACGTTGTTGCGGTTTTTGCGAATAGGTGGTGGGCAGTTATTGGCGAAGGTTGCGAAAAGTAAAGGTTTTGCAACGCTTCCCAAACCAGTTCTGGAGTACCCGTTTGGGGAGGTGTTTGCTGAGGCTATGGTTACTATTTGCTGACTATTTGGTGCAGCGGTCTGCAACCGCTAGTAAGCTCTAAGGTTTACTGGTTTAAGGCCTCTTGCATCGACTCTTTTAACGGCGTTGTTGGCCGCTTAAGTAATTGTGATAAATGCCGCTCTTTGCTTGCCAGCCAACCTTCGGCGGCTGCCAATTCCGAGTCGGCAAACAGTGCCGCGAAGGGTTCGGGTAAACCAACTTGCATCAGCAATTTTTTGTAATCGTCGCCAGCCATATTTTGATACGGAATGCTTTTGCCGCTCAATTCACTCAGAGTGCTTGCAAATTCTTGCAGAGTAAAACCCTGGTCGCCGCACAGGTCGATTTCTTTCCCAATAAAATCACCGGGCGCCAACAGCACATTGGCGGTAGCTTCGGCGTAGTCTTTACGCGGCGCGGCATGGAATTTTCCCTCTTTTGCGGCCCCGGCCATCACACCGGCTTGTAATATAGAGCCAACACTTTGAGTGTAGTTTTCGGTATACCAGCCGTTGCGCAGTATTACCGCGGGTAATTTCGCGGCCTTTATTGCCGCTTCGGTAACCCGGTGTTCTTCCGCCAAAGACAAAGGGGAGTCGCTAGCTTTTAGTACGCTGGTGTACACCAAGAGCTCTACCTGAGCCTGTTTCGCCGCATCCACCACTGCCTGGTGCTGTGCGGCTCGCTTTCCTATTTCGCTACCCGATATAAATAAGACTTTTTTTACATCTTTTAAGGCGGCTTGCAGTGTGGCTGGCTTTTCATAGTCGGCTTCGCGAACTGTGACGCCCTTCTCTTTTAAATGATTCGCTTTTTCTGGGCTTCTCGCCAAGGCAACAATGCTGCTGGGATCAGTGGTTTTTAGTAAATGATGAATAGCCAGTTGCCCTAGCTGACCTGTGGAACCTGTGATTGCGATCATCTTTATACCCTCGATGGTTTGCTTGTGAGTATAGTATTGGGCAGAATGATTGTTCGATAAAGAGGGTTAAAGCTGAATAGAGTGTTCTGAATATGAGTGCAATAGATTTTTCCGATTTACGCCTCTTAGGTATTTTTATCACCGTGGTGGAAACCGGCAGTTTTTCGGCCGCCGCACGCAAGCTAAAAACCAGTCGTTCTCGGGTGAGCGAGCAAGTTAGCCAGCTAGAACAGCGCTTGGCTACTCGCCTGCTGCAGCGTACAACGCGCAAACTCACCACCACGAGCGAAGGTTTACATGTCTATGAGTATGCGCGCAAGCTCCCCGATATAATAAAAGATATCGAGGCGGTTGTGACGCCCTCGACACCAACTGGCCGGGTATCGATTACTCTCAATCAAGATATTGCCCACCGCTACCTTTTACCCAGCTTGGAAGGCTTTAGCCAGCAATTCCCGGACATTCAGCTAGATTTAATCCTCGATGACGACAAGCTGGATCTGATCGACAATCAAATCGACCTCGCCATTCGCATTGGTATGCCCGAAGATGACTCCCTCGTGGCCCGAGTGCTGCACACCGGGGCTATCGCTCTTTATGCCAGCCCAGAATACCTGCGCCGTGCAGGAGGCATGCCGGCCTCGGTGGAGGCCTTAGAGCAGTGCCAGTGGGTTCTGTTTTACAACCGTTTTTACTCGGGCCTTGTGTTTCACGATGAGGAGAAAAACGCGACTGTAGAATTGCGGCCGGAACGTTTTTACCGAGTCAGCTCCCCTTATCTTATACAAAAAATGGTTTTCAATGGTTTGGGGGTTGGGCCTCTGCTCACATTAACTGCCAGCGAGGAGGTGAGCCGCGGCGGGTTGCAGGCGATTATGCCCAACCTGAGCATTGCCCCGATGCAGTTTTCTTTAATTTACCCTTCGCGGCGACATATGCCCCTGCGCACCCGAGCCGTTATCGACTACCTCTTGCAAGCAAATTTATTCGCCGACGTGTAAGGTGTTTAAGCTTCTCTCCCAGCAGAGGGCATGTTGTTAGCATGGTATTTACTGCGGTTGCCAACCTAAAAAATTGAGTGTTTGCCGGCAAAAACATTCATTGTATCGGCTGGCGGAACACTCTATTCGATTTTGAGTGTCTTTTGGTAATAATAATTTTAGCCCATACTACACGCACTAGGAAAACGAGTCTGGCACTTGTTCTAATGAGCGGCGCGAGAATTTTTCTCATTAACACAGGATGAAAGTTTAAAACATTTAATTTTTTTGTAATTGACTCATCCAAAATTGACTACCTTAGGGCAACGGCAACGAAATTATCCAGGTATCCCCTCATATTTTTTCTGTTGACTCTATCATTTAGTGTACAAGCTGGCAATTATCGTCGTGGCTGGGACGGGTTCCGCCTAGAAAGCTTAAAAGAATAGCTGAATACACAGCTAGTATTGGATGCTATGGACGCTTTATTTGTTCGCGGTGAGGCCGATGCCATTGAAAAATACTGGGCTGAGAATTACGTACAACACAACCCTACCCTACCATTGGCAATGGCCGAGAGTAGAACATTGGGATGTGATACAAGAAGAGGTGCCTGCGTCCGAATCGGTTAATGGCAACGCTATGTTTCCCATTGAGTACGCTATGTTTCCCTCGCGAGACGAGGAAGCCAACCGGGTATTGGCGGTGAGCGTTATCAATAACGTGTTCGGGCTAGGCAATATCGACATGATTGATGAGGTTTACGACGAAAGTTATATTCAGCATAACCCCTTCATTCCCAATGGGGCGAGGTTGTAAAAGACGTTATTCGCAGTATTAACCCAGAAGAGTTTAGCTTTGAAGTGGGTTTTGCTATGGCCTATGGCGATTTGTTTTGCTACATGGCCGTGTGCAGGGCTTTCCGAGTTTCGATATCGAGGGCGGTTAGATTGCTGTTGATATTTTTCGCTTCGAAGATGGCAAATTTATGGAGCATTGGGATGTGGTGCAAGAGGAAGTTGTTTTACCAGATACGGCAAACGGTAACCCTATGTTTCCAGTGTTTTAATTCCACAGGCTTAAGTACGTTATTTAACTATTTGCATTGTTCACAACCCATTGCCTGCTAGAGTTCGTGCACCTTTGTGCATTAGCCCCAGCGGGCTTTTTTATAAGCGTCTTTTGCTTACAGCAGCAAAGCCTAATGAAGTGTGTGTAGTTTAAGGGAAGGTTCCACTTTTGCAGCTGCGGAGTCAGCAGGGCGCCACTGACGATGTTACAGGGACTTATTCATCGCTTCTAAGTCTCCTTTAATAGTTCACTTTCTAGGTTTGCTTTGTGGGTCTCCCTCCGCTTATATCAATGGCTGTCTGTCGCAAAGCGTGTTGCTAGTAGAGTTCATCGGGCTCCATAGGTCTGCAGTGGCGCTGTTCCAAAAAAGGCCGCAATTTTGCAATGCTGGTTAGTGTTTGTAAGCTCTTAGTCACTATTCGCGTATAGTCTTTGTTTTCGTTTATATAGACTTTAATTCTGCGCTGCATGGCCTGGTCATTTTTGTCGTAGAACGTATTGTATATCCAGTTAGTTACGGGGTCTTCTTCTATTATACGGGATTTCTCTTCACGCAGTTTTTCGCTTTGGTATTTAAGGATTTTGGTTAATTTGTCGAAATTTCCCTGGAACAAGCCCTCGGGAAGTTCGCCAACGTATTGCATATACATGTTAAGTATCTTCGGGATATCCTTTTGCTCTCTGGCTTGAATAAGGCTTGCCATTTGCTCATGTTTTTGCCGTTTTTTATCTTCGTCGCTTTCTAAGTCGGGGTGAATCGCTCGGGATATTTTTCTAAATAGCTGATTGATTGGCGTCGCTTTAAGAAGTTTGGCCAGTTCGTTGTCTTTTTGTTTTAAGCGTGCTTCCTCTTGTTGTATGTCATCATAGTACTGCTCTTCGTAAGCGAAAGCGTCGGCGTCATCTGCAAAGCCAAATTCGTCGTCTTCCATGGAGGTTTCTTCAAAATTGCCAAACAGCTCTTCGAAAATGTCTTCAATCTCTGGCGGTATATCGCTGTCTTTCCCCTGCATGCGCGCTTTCAGAGCTTCATCAGCTTGCCTTGCCAGAGACTCCATCTCATCTATTTGCTGCTCGCTAAACCCTTTTTTCAGTAATTTTTTTCGATGTTTTTCCACCTCGTTTAAATCGAGTTGGCGAAGTTTTTCTTCAAGTTGTTGTTTCAAAGCGAGGGTGTTGTTGTGTTCAACAAAAGGGTTCGTTTCTAGCTTGTATATAATGGATATCACCCATTCGATCAGCTCGACACGTAAATAGTCTGGAATACTCTTTTTGCTGACAAAGCCGATGAGCCTTTCGCACAATAAGCCATCAGCTTGCAATTTTTCTGATTCTGAGTTTTTGACAACCGCGCTGACTTTTTCTTTGGTGTCTATTATGGTCTGCTTAAGTTTGTCAAGTTGTTTTTGTAAGTTTTGTACGCGCTGCCATTCTTTGTGAAAATTCTGCTCCGGCCCTTTTTTGTGATTGACTTTGCGGTTTTTCTTGGTCTGCTGTTTAGTTAGATTCATAGTGTTTATAGGTAGGTGAAAATTAAGTGTTGAGGCGATTCGCGTGCCATAGGATTTATAGGCGCTTG
>JAHQVY010000022.1 GCA_019634095.1 Cellvibrionaceae bacterium | reverse complement strand
GCATCAATCATGGCGCCATTGCGCTCAATGGTAATCAATACTGGCAGCAGCGGCATTTCGATACTTTCAAACACCGTTTTGGGGCCCGCCTTCTGCTCTAATTGCGGCCATAACTTATGGTGCAGTCGCAGGGTAATATCCGCATCTTCCGCCGCATAAGGAGCCGCTTGTTGAATATCGACCTGGTTGAAGCTCAGCTGTTTTGCCCCCTTGCCGGCGACGTCTTCGAAGTGAGTGGTTTTAATGCCGAGATGGGTGGCGGCGAGGGTATCCATATCGTGACGATTGCCAATGGCGTTGAAAGTATAGGATTCGAGCATGGTGTCGTAGAGTTTGCCTTTTAATTTCACGCCATAGTTCAATAAAACTTCCGCATCGTATTTCAGGTTTTGACCTATTTTTATTATCTCGGGATTTTCCAGGATCGGTTTCAATGCATTCAGTACGTAGTCCAATGCCAACTGATTGGGGGCGCCTAGGTAGTCGTGGCCGCAGGGTACGTAGGCGGCCTTGCCCGGCTCGATGGCAAACGACACCCCGACAATTTTGGCTTGCATGTAATTGAGGCTGGTGGTTTCGGTGTCGATGGCGAAGGCCTCGCAAGCGCTCAACTGTTTAATCCAAGCATCGAAGGTGGCTTGCTCTAAAATGCAGCTGTATTCGGTGGGTATCTGTTCTGCTTCAATCGCCGGGCTTGTTTGCTGCATCTCCAGCGCCCAGGATTTAAATTCGAGTTCGGTGAATTGCTTTAGCAGTGTTTCGTTGTCGGCCTCTTGCGCTTGCAGCAGTTCGCTTTGGCGGTGGATGTCGACGTCGGTTTTAATGGTGGCTAGCCGGTAAGACAAGTAGGCCTGTTCTTTGTTTTCGAGCATTTTCGCGGCCATGTTTTTAGCGCCGCGAAAGCTTAAGTCTTTGATTTTTTCCAGGTTGCTATAAATCTCGTCGATGCCACCGAGCCCCTGAATTAAGGCCAAGGCGGTTTTTTCTCCCACACCGGGCACGCCGGGAATGTTGTCCACTTTATCTCCCATCAGTGCCAGATAGTCGATAATGTAACGCGGTGGAATACCGAACTTTTTCTCAACCCCGGGAATATCCATCACGGTGTTATCCATGGTGTTAACCAGGCTGACGTTGTCGTTCACCAGCTGGGCCATGTCTTTGTCGCCGGTGGAAATGATGCATTTTTCGCCCAATTGATCGGCTTGTTGTGCCAGGGTGCCGATCACATCGTCGGCTTCCACGCCCTCGATGACGACCAGGGGTAGGCCCATGGCACGAATAATCTGGTGCAGGGGCTCTATCTGGAGCCTCAGGTCATCGGGCATGGGCGGGCGGTTGGCTTTGTATTCGGGGTAAATGTCGTCGCGAAAGGTTTTGCCTTTAGCGTCAAAAATCACCACAACTTGGCTGTCGGGGTAGTCGGCAATCAGCCTCTTGAGCATTGATATAACACCGCGCACAGCCCCGGTGGGCTGACCCTTTGAGGTGCTAAGGGGCGGGAGTGCATGGAATGCGCGGTACAAGTATGAAGAGCCGTCGACAAGTAAAAGGGGAGCGTTAGCCATTTTTAATGCCTACCTAATTGGGGTGGTGATCGAGAGCGGTCTCTCTATCGAGCGGAAATTACAATAGGGCGGGATTATAAAGAAAAGCAAACAGAAAAGCCGCCAGAGACGGAAAGCTTTGGCGGCTGCGGTTGATATTTTGCCCGCGGGGCGGGCAAATAGCATGTCTCAGTAGAGGGGCTTCGATTGAACTCGCCCGTATCGGCGAGGCTTGCGAAAAAAATCCGAGGTCTGAGCGAGGCAGCATTTGTGTTTAGACACTTGCTTGCCTCGCCGCAGACCACGGTAATAAGCCTTGATTGCCCAGGCCTGCGAAAGCCGAGGCCTAGGAAAATTCCTCGCGTCTAAAGCTAAGCGCCGTTTAGCGCACAGTGGCGTGAAGTGGCGCGAATTTTTGCTCTAATCTGCTTTGCAACAGTTGGTCAACTTGGGCGCTGATGTGATTGTTGCGGGCAGATAATATACGCATCTCTTGCGCCGATACTTTGTTTTCTTTAGGCAGTTTTACCCAGTTGCTTTTGGTGCTGATTTCAGCTACCGCTAAGGTATGTTTCGCTTGTTCAGTCATTTCACGCTGGTTGGCACCAAACTCACCAGATACAACCCCCTCTGAAACCAAAATTGCCGAGGCAACCCATAATGCTTTGTTTGCCAGTGCTTTCATGTCTTGGTCTCCGGTAATGTTTTGAGGTCGTTGATTTCTATGCGCAGGTAACATCGCCGATGAACTGTGTGGCTGTTGTTACCTGATGGAACGCAATGTAACTCAAAGTAACATTTGATGCAAGTCAAATTTTAGCTTAGAGCGCAAAAATGTTGCATTTTGTTTTCTGTGAGCCAGGATTGTGCGGCAATGAGCCTTTTAGGCGGAGTGGAATGGTGCTGTGGCAGGTGGTTCCACCATGGTTTTGATAATAATTCGTATTTATTTTTTTGGCGGGGTTTAGCGTGTTACTTTTTGCATTGCCTGATACTGCTTGCTGTGTGCAACATAAAGTCGGTGAACGAGGGGTGGGGCTGTTGGGTAGCGAGAATGTCTATCGCCACCATGGGCAGGCCCAGGCGCTGCGCGTACTTTTGCGCGGTGTGGGCCTCGCCGGGTTCAGTGAGCAAGCACTGCGCGTTTTTGCTTAAGCGCGCGACCTTTGCGAGGGTTTTGAGGCCGATGGATTCTTCGGGTACGTCGGAGAGGGAGGCCAGCTGAGTGAGCTGATAACGCTCTACCCAGTGGCTGAGGCTATTGTGAAAAACCACAAAGGGCGGGGTGTTTAGCAGGGTGTGCTGCAGGGTTTTATCGAGTTGCTTAAGTTTGCCTTGAAGCGCTTGCAAGCGCGCTTGGGTTGCCGCTCGTTGCGCGGGGTGGCCCTCGATGAACTTCTCTGCCATTATTGCGGCGATTTCCATGGCGAGGTCGGGATTGAGCCAGATATGAGGGTCGTCGCCGGTGTGGCTTAGCTGCGACATCAAAGCCAAGCTGGGTTTGTTGTGTAGTGCCTTAACCAGGTGATTTTCGAGTGCGGGCCCCACCCAATAAATGGTGTCTGCCTGGTTAATTCGTTGTATATCCGATGGTCGCAACACGCTGTGGTGAGCTGAGTTTGCGCCGCGAAGCAACACATCTACCTGGGTTTGCTGCCCGTAAATTTCTTGTGCGAGCAAGGCCAGTGGTGGGATGGATACAACAACCGAAGGTTGCAATGCGCTGTCGGCGCAGACTGTTGTGCTCGCCCACATGCCGCAAAGGCATAAGAAGCGCCGAATCAAATTAAGCATGTCCGTGATCGCCAAAATGTCGATGGGTGGTTTATGTTGCCAATGTTATATAATAACATAACGTGGCGATCCTAGATCGCTGTTTTAATGTACTCGACCGCGTTGCGTCTATGCCAAGCAATAATATGCCGAGCAATAATGTGTCGAGCAATAATACGCCAAGCCCGAATATGTCAAGCTCAAAACATCATGATCACAAGCGTTGCGTTACCTCGGCTCTGGAAAACGCCGCGGCGATTTGCAGCTCTCGAGGCTTGCGCTTGACTCCTTTGCGGCGGCAAATTCTCGAGTTGGTTTGGCACAGTCACCGGCCCTTAGGAGCCTATTCACTGATGGAAATGTTGGCAGAACACTCCGGTCGCAAGCTGGTGGCACCGCCCACGGTATACCGCACCTTGGATTTCTTGGTGGAGCACGGCCTGATACACCGGGTGCACACCCTAAACGCCTTTGTCGGTTGCAGTCACCCCGCTGGGCCACACAGCGACGTTTTGTTTATTTGTCGCGAGTGTCAAACGGCCAGCGAGGTCCACAGTCCCCAGGTTTACAAAGCTATCCATATTTGCGCCGCCGAGCAGCAGTTTAAAGTTGTGCAGCAGATGCTAGAGGTGGTGGGGATCTGCGCTGGCTGCGCAGCGCGAAAACCGTGAGCGCGCCGTTGCTAGCTCTATCCGAGGCCAGCGTGTTAAGGCAGGGACGCGCCATACTCAAAGACTTAACGTTGAGTGTCCACGCCAAAGAGATTGTCACTGTGATTGGCCCCAATGGCGCGGGGAAAAGCACCCTTATTAAGCTATTGGCGGGATTGATTTTGCCTTCAGTGGGCGCGGTGCAGCGAGTGGCAAATTTAACCATTGGCTATACGCCGCAGCGTTTGAGTTCCGACAAAAGCCTGCCGATTACTGTGGACCGTTTTCTCCGGTTGGCAAATGCCTGTGGGCGGGCGCGCCGGGACCAGTTGCAAAGGTTGCGCATTTCGCATCTGGAGCAGCAGCAAATGCACAAATTGTCTGGCGGTGAGCTGCAGCGGGTTCTGCTGGCTCGGGCTATTCTGCTAAAGCCTCAGCTTTTGCTGCTGGACGAGCCGCTACAGGGCGTGGATATCGCCGGCCAGCAGGAGTTGTATCGCTTAATTGCCTCGCTGCGCGATTCGCTCAATTGCGCTGTCGTGATGGTGTCTCACGACCTGCATATGGTTATGGCGCAAACCGACACGGTGATTTGCCTCAACCAACATGTGTGCTGTCACGGCAAACCGGAAAACGTCAGCCAGCACCCGGAATACCTAAAGTTACTCGGCAATCAAGCGGGTGAGTTGGCGCTTTACACCCACCGTCACGACCATCAACACGATTTACACGGCGACGTTGTCCACCATGATTGAATTACTGATCGCGCCGCTGCTGGCGGGTATGGCACTGGTGCTGGCCACGGGCCCTTTAGGCTGTTTTATTGTTTGGGGGCGCATGGCCTACTTTGGCGATACCCTGGCGCACTCGGCGCTTCTGGGAGTCGTTTTGGGGGTATTGTTGCAGTTCAATGTGGCGTTGGCGATTTTACTGCTCTGTGCCTTGGTGGCGCTCAGTTTATGGTGGCTGCAGCGCAGCGAGTTGCTGGCAAGTGACACCTTGCTGGGAATTTTGTCGCACAGTTGCTTGGCGCTAGGTTTAGTCGGTATCAGTCTGATTGAAAACTCCCGCGTAAATGTGTTTGGTTTATTGGTGGGTGATCTATTAACCGTAGGCTGGGGAGAGGTGATTTTAATCGCCGTCATTTCTCTGTTGGTGCAAGCCGCGATTGTGTTTAAGTGGCGCAGCCTGCTGCTATTAGTGGTGGACCCTGAATTGGCAAAGGTGGAAGGTGTGCCCACCGCCGCGATGCGCCTGTTGCTAATGTTGTTAATTGCGGTGGTTATTGCTATTGCCATGCAAATTGTTGGCGTGTTGCTAATAACTGCCATGTTAATTATTCCCGCTGCCGGCGCGCGGTATCTCAGCACTTCCCCGGAACGCATGGCATTGTGGGCAACGGTCGGCGGATTATTTGCGGTGAGTTCCGGGATTATGAGCGCCCTGTTATTCGACCTGCCACTGGGCCCAGCAATTGTTATACTGGCGGCGCTATTTTTTTTGGTTTGTGCTTGCGTCGGTGAAAAATAACGAAATAATGAATGATTACGAGTGGCAAGGGTTGTTTGCCAGTGTCGGTGTGCTTACCCCGTGGTTGTTGAATGTCGAGAAGCGTCTTCGCTGTGGCGATATAGATTGCCGATCGTTGTTTCCCGCAGCAAGCATTAATGCTTCTTTTCCGGTTTGCTAATCGCCGGCGGCGCAATAGGTAACATGGCCACGGCAATTCGATATTCCACGATATTCTGTATTTTACTCTTGGCTTTGTTAAGCACTTTGCGGCTGCATGCCTGTGAGTTGCGCAACGGCCATTCTGTACCTACCGCCCGCATTCCACTCAAGTTCGAAGGTCGTCGCGGGGATGCATCTTACTACCATAAGCTATTGGCGTTGGCACTGCACAAAACCGAACCGCTGTTTGGTCCTTGCGAGCCACAGCTGGTGGATATTTTTCTGCCCAATGTGCGCCTAAATCTTCACTCGGTGGAAAGTGGCTTGGTGGACGTAGTGGGTGCGACCACGTCCCAAGAACGCGAGCGGCGTTTGCAGCCGGTCCGTATTCCGTTGCTTAAGGGGTTAATGGGCTATCGCTTGCTGCTGATTCGCAGTGGCGATCAGCAGCGCTTTGATAAAATTCACACCGCTAAGGATCTGCAGCAGCTGGTTTTTGGCCAGGGCAGCAACTGGCCAGATAACGATGTTATGCGGGCCAATGGTATCCGCGTGGTGACGTCCCCAGATCATTACACCTTGCTGAGAATGCTGCAAGCCAGGCGCTTTGACGCTTACCCGCGGGGCGTGCAGCAAATTTCAATGGAAAAAACCCGTCTCTCCGAGGGAGAAATTAGTCTCGATGCGCAATTGGCCATCGCTTATGTTTCCCCCAGCTACTTCCACGTGGCGAATCACAACCGCGCTCTGGCAAAGCGCTTGGAACAAGGCCTGCGTATGGCGGTAAAAGATGGCTCGTTCGATGCGCTATTTTATTCCCAGCCAATGGTCACCGAAGCCTTAAGCCGGCTCAGCTTGGGTGAGCGCCGCGTGTTCTACTTGTGTAACCCCAATATTCACCCCGATACGCCCCTGGCTGAGCCCGCCTACTGGTTTCGGCCCTGGCCAGCCGACGTTCACTGCGAAAAACCGCCGAGTTTTTCGCCTCTTGGCTTGTGAAGTGCGGCAAACGGTCGGCGCTTTTAAGTCTTTGGGCGCCTGCTATTCGTCGGTTCGCCAGTTCGCTAGTAACGCTCCGCCATGTGTTCTGGAATGGAATGCATAATGGCTTTCGCCTTAGCTAACTCCAGCGGCGGTTTTAAAAAGCCGTGGTAGTGGCCTTTGGGATTAATGACGATAACATTGGCGGTGTGATCGATGGTATAGCTGTCGCCCATCGGTACTTTGTTAAAGGCGGCGTTGAGATTTTGCGTGAGTTTCATAATTTCCAAAAACTCACCCGTTAGCCCAATAAAGTTAGGGTTAAAAAAGGGTATATACTCGCCGAGTTTTTGCGGTGTGTCGCGCGCCGGGTCGACGCTTACCATGATAACTTGCAGGTTTTCCCGGGTATCAGCTGCTAGCTGTGAATACACTTGCGACAGTTTACTCAGTGTATTAGGGCAGATATCTGGGCAGTGGGTGAAACCAAAAAAGACATAACTCCAGCGACCTTTAAGCTGCTCTAGAGTAAAAGGCTTGCCCTGGTGGTCCAGCAGGGTGAACGCCTCGATAACGCGGGGTCTTTCGAACAATATTGCCCCGTTAGTCCGCAATTCCGCTGCCGACATGACGCGGGGGCTGAGCATTTTGTTGAGAAACAGACTAAAAAACACCGCGATAATGATAACAGCGGCAATAATGGTTTTTTTGATTCCCCGCTTTTGCTGTTCTGTGGCTGGTTGCGCAATGGTCATGTTGGGGTCTCCCGATGGAAGGTACTCACAGCGCTTACATCGAGCCGGTGGCCTGAGGTAGCAGGTAATGGTCGAGCAGCATTACTGCGAAAAGTGCCATTAAGTAAATAATCGAATATTTGAAGGTATCCATGCCCGCATTAGGGGACTTGCCAAACATGAGCACCAGTGCGTAATACAAAAAGCCCGCGCCTAAAACCACCGCCCCCAGCAGGTAAAGCCAGCTGAGCATGCCGGTGGCGAAGGGCAGCAGGGTCACCAGAATGAGAATAACGGTATAGAGCAATATATGCAGTTTGGTGTAGGTTTCGCCGTGGGTAACCGGCAACATGGGGATTTCCGCTTTCGCATACTCGTCTTTACGGTGCACCGCCAGGGCCCAGAAGTGAGGCGGAGTCCAGGCGAAAATAATAAGCACCAACAGCAGCCCATGGCCGTGGATTTCGCCAGTCACTGCGGTCCAGCCCAGCAAGGGAGGGGCTGCGCCTGCGAGCCCGCCAATCACAATGTTTTGCGGCGTGGCGCGCTTGAGAAAAAACGTATATATGAACGCATAGCCAACTAAGGAGGCCAGGGTGAGCCAGGCGGTGATGGCATTGACCCAAAACAGCAGGATCGAGAGCCCGCTGAGACCCAAAACAAAGGAGAAAACAATAGCCCGCTGTGGCGCCACTCGCCCCTTGGCAACCGGGCGATTAAAGGTACGCGCCATTTTGGTATCCACATGCCGATCCACCAAATGATTTACGGTGGCGGCGGAGCCCGCACACAGCGCGATACCGAGATTGCCAAGCACCAGGATATCCAGTGGTACCAAAGTGGGCGAGGCCAATAGCATACCGATCAGTGAGGTGAGTAGCATGAGCAGCACCACCGTCGGTTTGGTGAGTTCGAGGTAATCGCGCCATACTGAACTTGGCAAGTTTTCTACTTGATTCATAAATTTTAGCGTGTCAATTGTGCGAATAATGCCAGATTGTAACCGCTTGAGCCCAGTGTAGGCTGTCTCTGGAGTGCCAGATATCTGGGGTATCTGGTTGGCGGTTCTGCCTTGTGTTCTGTGGTAACTTCCTTTGCCTATTGGGTTTTCACCGTGCGCAAGCGATGGTTGACCATCACTACCGTCAACAGTAATAGCGCGCCGACGGCATTATGTGCGACGGCGACTGCCAAGGGCAAGCCAAACACAATATTACTGACGCCAAGGGCAATTTGTAGTGCTAGCAACCCAACCAAGCTCAGGCTGAGGTTTCTGGCCTGGCGGCAACCCAGGCCCCACAGGCGAATAGCCATTAAGATTATCGTGAGCGACACGATCAAAGCGCCAATACGGTGAGTGAGGTGTATCGCGGTACGCCCCTGGTTGTCGAGCATGCCGCCAAGGTAGTTTGGGCCTATCTGTTGGGTAAAATTAAAGCCTTGTGCAAAGTTGACTTCGGGTAACAGCTGTTCTTGGCAAAGCGGAAAATCGGGGCAGGCGAGCGCTGCGTAATTAGCCGATGTCCAGCCGCCAAGCGCGAGCTGCAGCACTAACAATAGCAGAGTGAGCATGCCCAGGAAGCGCATTCGCAAGCAAGCTGCCGACAGCTCGGCGGGCAGTGTCCAGCCAAATCCTCCCAGCCGCTGG
>JAHQVY010000167.1 GCA_019634095.1 Cellvibrionaceae bacterium | reverse complement strand
CATGGATGTGAGGTATTAGGGCAATGCAGGAGCAATTGCCGAGACAATGCAGAGAATAGCTATTCTATTTAAGGCGGAGCAACACCGCCAAGGGTACTTAGGGGCGTGCTCATGAGGCCTAAATTTCAAGTGTTTTGGGTATATATCCCTATGGGTTGGTCATCAGCGCACTAAGAAATGACGGTTTGACATAGTGGTTATCCTTTCTTTTGTTGCGGCCAATAGCTACTGGCTGTAAGTATCGATCTTAAATCACCAATTGCTCTTCCGCACTTTTTAATGCACGCCGCGCCAGCGCCAAATTTGCGTGGGAGCTATCTAAAACATAGTATAAAAACAGACCTTCTAATTTAGATGTCGGTCGAATTAGATGGAATTGACTGTTCAAGGTAATCAGAATGTCTTCAATTTTGTCGTTTAGGTCTAACATTTCCAGAGTTTTCATTTTCGACTTAACCACTTGAGTATTACCTCCGGCCGCGAGTTCTAAATCGACCCCAGAGCCCTTTCCGCCCAGCATCATTCCACTGTTAACATCGACAACCGCGGCGGCCGCCGCACCTGACACGTCCATTAATTGGTCTAATATTTTGTTGATATTTGGCATGAAAAACCTTCTTTACTGATCTGTTAATAAAATGGTATTTAAATTCTCTTTATGAGCACGAAAGTCTCGCTGGGCCAAACCCAACTGTACTTCAGGACTAAACACACACAATAACAATATATCTCCCCTGGGGAATTCTAAAAGGCTGCTAGAGATAATTCGCCTCTTGGTTTCAATGGTAAACGCAATAAATTCCCGCTTCCGGTAAGACGTAATCAAACTTACAACTAATTCTGTAAGAGACACAGACATAAAACCCAAGCGAGTCTTTTCTTGGCCAGTTTTGTTCAAGTGTGAAAAAACCAACAAATTGCCGCTTTTCGTAGCAATAAGTAATGAATCCAATGACTGATTCCGTTCCCCCAGATTCTGGAGATAATGTTTTATTTTCTTCTTTTGCTCTACAGAAACAAAATGTTTCTCTGGAGATAGCGCAATAGTTCGTCTTCCGAGAATATTCATCAAAATGAGCTCACATCGCAAGAATATAAAAACGCTTCTGTTTGTTTTTTTGATCGATTTAAAAAAGACAATCGATAGAAAGTTATGCTCAAACCCGAATATTTTTTCGTATACGTTAACCTCCATTTTTGTTTTTATCTTTCATATTAAAAACTCAAGAGTGCTACGTCTCGCACCCGAGCGCCCAACTTAGATGCATGCGCTAATTAACTATCAAAGCAAATTTTGTGTATTCGCAATAGATAACAAGATAATTAATTGGATACTTTGATGCGCATAATATACCCAAAACACTTGAGATTTAGGCCTCATGAGCACGCCCCCAAAGTGCCCTTGGCGGTGTTGCTCCGCCTTAAATAGAATGGCTATTGTGCGTTGTCTCGGCAATTGCTCCTGCATTGCCCCAATACCTCACATCCCTGTGAGTACCGCCTTGCCAAGAACAAAAATTGGCGCACTCCTAACACCTAAATCTCAAACGCTTTGGGTATATAAAGGGATGCTGCTGAATTTACTATCGTCCTACCAGCAACTTGGTAACGTCTATACGGTCGCGGAATCGTTGGGTGGCGCCTTATGTCACACCGGCCATCGGTGCGCGGGTATGACATATAGCGCGGATTAAAATTTGAAGTGCATCACTGATTGAGCAGCCGTTAGCGGAGACACGTTTTTGCGCATAAAATCTATGCAAAGTTAGATTTTATGCGGCTGGTTCTTGAAGAAGCACCACGCTGATTTTTTTATCTTCAATGTCGTTTATTAGCTGCTTCCACTGCTTAAAAAATGCTTCTATGTTTTTATCTTTTATATGACCGTAACCCCGTATTATGTCGGGTGTTGCGGCCAGTTTGCAGAAGGAGAGATAATTGTCGCGGCTTAATTTCTCCTCAATTAGCTGAATAAGATTTTCATATTCGGCAATAATACGTCTTTCCTGTTTTCGGTGATTTGAATAACCAAAAATGTCAAACGGGGTTCCGCGTAGAGCTTTAGCTTTTGCCAAAAGTTTTATAAATGGCCATATAAAACCGGGGATTTCCTTTTTAATGGGTACTCCGGTTTCTTTGTTTTTTTGGGAAAGCAGTGGGGGAGCCATATGAAATTTGAGTTTATAGGGCCCTTTGAACACCTTGTCGAGTTCCGTTTTAAAGCTTTGGTCGCTAAACAATCGGGCAACTTCATACTCGTCTTTGTATGCCATAACTTTATATAGATAGCGCGCAACATTTTTACTGAGCTTGCCATCGCTATGCTTTACCTTTTGCTCTACTTTACGTACGCGATTAACTAAAGACTTGTAGCGATCGGCATAGTGTTTATTTTGGTAATCCACTAGTCGACTGTGGCGGTCATCGATAAGTGCATCGAGATCTTCTATAAATTTATTTCCCGTGTCGAGTTTTACCACGTTTAATACAGATTGAAGATCGTGGGCGGCTTTACGCCCCCAAAAAAAGGCTTTCTTATTCTGTTCCACGGCAACGCGATTTAGCTCGAAGGCTTGGTTAATGGCTTGGTAAGATACCGGTATCAAACCCCTTTGATAGGCATATCCCAGCATAAAGGGGTTGACGGTAAGAGCATCGCCAAACAGTCGGGTTGCAATTTCGGTAGCACTTATAAAATGGATTTTTTGTTGGTCTACTTCCTGGGCTAAGATGTTTTTCATACTTTCCGTGGGGAAGGCAGCATTTGGGTTAGACACAAACTCAGCCGTGGGGACTTCATAGTCATTTACCACTGCAAACGATCGCTTTCTTTGCAGTTTGGCTAGCGGCTCATCGGATACGGATACGGCTAAATCACAACCGATTAAGAGGTCGGCATCACCTGCGGGAATGCGCACCGCATTGATACTCGATTGCATTTCCGCTATCCGGATATGACTGGTGACTGCGCCAAACTTTTGTGCCAAGCCGGTTTGATTCATAGTGGCGCAGCCTTTGCCTTCAATGTGCGCAGCCATGGCCACAATAGCCGCGGTTGTGAGTACGCCTGTTCCGCCTACGCCGGTTACCACTATATTCCAAGGTGTCTGTTTAATTGACGGTAAATTTGGTTGGGGCAGCTCAGTGTCAGTGCCGTCGAGATCGGCCAGGTTTTGTTTTCTAAGGCTGGCTCCTTCTACGGTAACGAAGCTGGGGCAAAACCCTTTTAAACAGGAAAAGTCTTTATTGCAGGCCGTTTGATCGATTCGCCGTTTGCGCCCTAGCTCGGTTTCTTCGGGTAGTACCGAGAGGCAATTGGATTCGACACTGCAATCGCCGCAACCTTCGCACACCGCGGTGTTGATGAATAGATGTTTATCGGGTGTTTTTGCTATGCCTTTTTTACGCCGCCGCCGCAATTCTGCTGCACAGGTTTGTACAAAAAGCAAGATGCTAGTTCCCTTTATTTCCCGAAGTTCCTTTTCAATGGTGATAAGCTTGTCGCGATGGTGGAGGCTAAGGCCCTTGAATTTTGGCAGTGTGGGTTCTAGTAGTTCGGGTTTGTCGCTTAGCACCGCAATTCGTTTAACGCCTTCACCTTTCACTTGATAAATAATATTTTCCACGCTGAGCGCACCATCAAGGGGTTGCCCACCGGTCATCGCGACGGCGTCGTTGTACAAGATCTTGTAAGTGATATTGACTTTAGCGGCGATGGCCTGACGAATGGCCAGAATGCCGGAATGGAAGTAGGTGCCATCGCCCAAATTTTGAAATACGTGTGGTGTCTCGGTGAAGGCGGCCTGGCCTACCCAAGTTGCTCCTTCGCCGCCCATTTGTGTAAATGTTTCGGCTCTTCTATCGCCAACTTCCCAGGTGCCCATATAGTGACAGCCAATGCCGCCTAGGGCTCGCGACCCTTCCGGTATGCGGGTTGAACTGCTGTGCGGGCAGCCGGAACAGTAGTGTGGGATACGCTCTACACGCTCGCGAACCAAAGCGAGGGTGCGTTCTTTTTGATTGTAGAATGCCAGGCGGTTTTCAATCGATGTATCTTGATAAAAGCGGCGAATGCGTGCGGCGATAACGCGAGCGACCATCGCTGGTGTTAACTCCCCCAGGTTGGGTAGTAAGTCCTTACCGAGTTCATCGAATTCACCTATCACGCGGGGCCGTTTTCCCACTGGCCAGTTATAAAGTTGACCGGTGAGTTGGTCTTCAATAATGGAGCGTTTTTCTTCTACAACTAAAATTTCTTCCAAATCTTGAGCAAACTCATGGGTGGCCACCGGCTCAAGGGGCCAGCTCATACCGACTTTGAAAATTCTTAGGCCAATGTGGCTCGCTTTATTTTCATCGATGCCTAAATCTTCCAAAGCTTGCATCACATCGAGATACGATTTGCCGGTGGTAATTATTCCCAGGCGAGCCTTATTGCTGTCGATAATGATTTTGTTTAGCTTATTTACCCGGGCGAACTCGCGGGCAGCATAGATTTTGTACTTGTTGAGGCGTTCTTCTTGTTTTAATGGGTTATCTGGCCAGCGAATATGTACCCCGCCCGGCGGGAAATTGAAATTTTCTGGCAAAGTAAGGTTCACCCGCGCAGGATCAATTTCGGCAGAAATTGCCGAATCCATATTTTCGGTAATGGCTTTCAAAGCAACCCAGGTTCCACAGTAGCGGGATAGCTCCCAGCCGTAGATCCCCAAATCCAGTACCTCTTGGACATTAGACGGGCAAAGCACCGGCACCGATGCACCGTAAAAATTGTGCTCCGACTGGTGCGGCAACGATGATGATTTACATCCATGATCATCTCCGGCAACGGCCAATACCCCGCCGTAGCGAGACGTTCCCGCGGCATTGGCATGCTTAATTACATCCATGCTGCGGTCAACGCCGGGCCCTTTGCCATACCACAGGCTGAAGACGCCGTCGTATTTTGCACCTTCGAAAATAGTAACTTGTTGACTGCCCCATACCGCAGTTGCGGCCAAATCTTCGTTTACGCCTGGCTGAAAATGGATATTGTGGTTATCGAGGTATTTTTGTGCTTTCCATATGGCTTGATCTAAGCCCCCTAAAGGAGACCCTCGGTATCCGGAAATAAAACCTGCGGTATTGAGCCCCCGGTCAAGGTCTCGCTGATGCTGCAGCATTGGCAGTCGCACCAGGGCTTCTATGCCGGTGATATAAGCTCGGGTAGTGTCTAGCGCGTATTTGTCTTCGAGAGATATTGAGGCCATAGTCAGCTCTGTTTTATTTTTTGCTCAACTAATGTTACCTGTATGTCGGCGAAATATTTATGCATTTACCTCTAGATATTGCCAATATATGAATATATTATTCTATTTGCAGTTCAATTTAGAATAGCTTATGCGGTGGGAAAATGGTAAAAGAATTGTCCAACCAAGAAATTGAGATCCTCTCCTTGCTACAAAAGAATGGCAGTCTAGCCAGTCAGGAAATTGCTGACCGCCTGCATATCAGCCAATCCCCCTGTTGGCGCAAAATCAATAATTTGCGCGATACGGGTGTTATCAAGAAAAACGTGGCGCTACTGGATCAACAAAAACTGGGGCTTAATTTAATAGTTTTTATAACGATTAATTTGTCCGCGCTCGGTCGCAACCAGTTATTGGAATTCGAAAAGGAAGTTGGGAAATTTCCGGAAGTACTTGAATGCTACACCATGACAGGCGCTTGGGATTATATGCTGAAGGCAGTGGCGAAAGATATCTACCATTTTGAGCATTTCTTGCGAGAAAAACTTATGGCGCTGGAATCTATTGGTGAGTGCCACTCTCATATTGCCGTCACTGAAATAAAGAACACCACAGAGCTCCCTTTGGGTGAATTTTAGAGGCGCCGCAGTTGGATTGCCCCGTGGAAGTACTTTTTAAACAGCGCCGGCAGAGTCTACCCTGGGCGTAAAACAGATGTCTGGCGCTAGCAATACTGCTTTAAAAGTGGCGCAGTGGTTTTGGGCGGGAAGTTTATGCGACGCTAGAGTCAATATCATTAACAATACACAATAAAACCATACATAAAAAATAGCACTGCCCGGTTTTTTTCTCCATGGTATCTCGCGGTAACAGAAAGTGGCAATCCATCTCGTGTTGGTCTATGTTCTAAACGGGCCACCGATTGTTTCAGTGCTAATCAACGCAGCTGCAGCCTTTTTTTGGGGTGATGTAGAAAAAATATTTAGAAGCCAATGGCACTTAATTAAGCCTGAAACCCTTTAAATACAATGTTTGCAGAAACTAAGGCGTTCGGGCATTCAAGCGTCGGTAACGTTTGCATAGCCCAGGGAAGGCTCGAGCTGCCGCCGGCCACCCCTGGGGCTGCAGCTATACCCAAAGCGTTTGAGATTTAGGTGTTAGGAGTGCGCCAATTTTTGTTCTTGGCAAGGCGGTACTCACAGGGATGTGAGGTATTAGGGCAATGCAGGAGCAATTGCCGAGACAACGCACAATAGCCATTCTATTGAAGCCGGAGCAACACCGCCAAGGGCACTTAGGGGCGTGCTCAT
>JAHQVY010000166.1 GCA_019634095.1 Cellvibrionaceae bacterium | reverse complement strand
CTTTTTCGGCCAATTCGTAGTCACTCTACGAGTGCAGTCGAAAAATTGAAAAAACGCTTTAATTTCAGTTCATTGGACGTCCGCAGTAGATTCAACTGATTTATTTAGGTTAAGTGCCGTTGGACTATGCCTACCTTTTTATGCTTAAGCGGCGAAACTTAAATCGGCGCCAAATTCTGGAAGTTATTTCGTGCGCGTCCCTAACGGATTTTTCAAGTCCAATGTATTTACGGTGTTCAATGTATTTACAGTGTTCGACGCGCTGCGCCCGTGTCGATGCGCCTATTTAGGCGAGAAATTGTCGCGCCATCAATGAATTGATTGATTTCGCACTCACTGCCTGCCCGCGTGCTTAGGGTGGGCTCGAATATTTGGATTATTTCTTGCTCTAACCCCGTCAGCTTAGTATTTTGGCTCCGCTTTAGATTGTTTTTGATCTTTATTGGGGCACAAAAGCCCTTGAGTGTGCTTCTTTTGTGAGTGAAAACCAAGACTACATAGCGCTACGGGTCTTTTGTTAGTGCATTTTTGCACCAAAAAGAATTCCGGGCGCACTGTTGAATGCGATCGGCCAAAGGGGGAGAGGAATGCGGGAGCAACTGTTAATTATTGGTAACGGTATGGCGACAGGCCGCCTGCTGGATGAACTCATAAAGCGCGATGCGCAGCGGCAATACAGTATCACGGTGATCGGTGAAGAGCCCTATGGCAATTACAACCGCATCATGCTGTCGTCTGTTTTGGCCAACGAGCTGGCGAGAGAAGCCGTGATGCAAAAAGATACGGCTTGGTTTAGTGAGCATGGGGTGAGCTTTGTTTGTGGGGTTCGCGCGGAAGAAATCAACCGAGTGCAAAAACAAGTGCACTTGGCGAATGGCAAGGTTATTGAGTATGACCACCTCGTATTAGCCACGGGTTCTCGAGCGGCGACAATTGCTGCCGATAATCCGCAATTGCCGAATATTTTTAGTTTTCGTGGTTTGCAAGACGTTGAAAGCATTGGTGAATCTGCGTGCCGCGGGAATACGGCGCTGGTAGTTGGCGGCGGTTTTTTAGGTTTGGAAGCCGCCTATGGTTTGGCTAAGCGGGGTTTACAGGTGGTGGTGGTGCATCGCGGCGCCCGCCTACTCAATCGGCAGTTAGATCAACAAGCTGCCAACTTTTTGCAACAGACTATTCAAGATATGGGCATTAAATGCTATTTGAATAGTGAGGTGAAAGCGTTCACCGGGCGGCGACAGTTAATGGGGGTTGAGCTTAAAAGCGGCGAACGTATAGATTGCCAGTTGGCGGTGCTTGCCGCCGGTATTACGCCCAATAAGGAACTGGCCGAACACTGTGGTTTGTTGTGTGGTCGAGCTATTTGCGTGGACGATTTTATGCAAAGCTCCGATGAGTTTGTCAGCGCGCTGGGTGAGTGTGTTGAGCACAAGGGTATGACTTTCGGTCTTGTGGAACCGATATGGCAAATGTGTAATGTGCTCGCCGACAGGCTTTGCGACATCGGTACTGGTGGCTTTGTTAACAAGCCAATTGCCACTAAACTAAAAATCTCTGGGGTTGATATGCTGTCTGCAGGTGAGGTGGTTACCCGAGCCCAACACCGCGAATTGCGAGTCGTCGATTTCCTCAATAAGTCTTACAGAAAAATTTTATTAAAAGAAGATATCGTAGTTGGTACCGTATTGTTTGGTGATACAAGAAGCGGTGGCGAGTATTTTCAATTAATGACGCAAAAAATTAATGTGGCGCCGGTAGCGCCACAGCTTATCTTTGGCAGTTCTCATTTTGATATTAGTTCGCTGACCCAGGCGAACCTTAATGGTGAAAATTTACCAACTTGAACAATCTTGAGTAGCTAACATTGAATGCAAAAATTAATAACGTAAATGTATCGAAAACGGACATTCGCACCACTTGTTGCTATTGCGGCGTTGGCTGCGGTGTTAAGGCCTGCGTAACCAACAACGAAATTACTGCTGTTAAGGGCGATGTTAGCCACCCTGCCAATTATGGGCGTTTGTGCGTAAAAGGCTCCGCCTTGCATGAAGCTCACCATTCCGTCGACCGGCTATTGCAGCCGGTGGTGAATGGCAAAGAAACTGATTGGCAAACGGCTTTAAGTTACAGTGCGGGCAAATTTAAAAAAATTGTCGACCAATATGGCCCCGATTCTGTGGCATTCTACCTTTCTGGGCAGCTACTCACAGAAGATTACTACGTAGCTAACAAGTTAATAAAAGGCTTTATCGGTACCGCTAATATCGATACCAACTCTCGTTTGTGTATGGCTTCCGCGGTACTGGCTCACAAGCGAGCTTTTGGTGGTGACTTGGTGCCGGGGTGTTATGAAGATTTAGAAATTTGCGATTTGTTGATTCTTGTCGGTTCTAATATGGCTTACGCCCATCCCGTGACTTATCAGCGAATTGCCAAGGCAAAACAAGATAGACCGCACATGAAAGTGGTGGTGATCGATCCGAGAAAAACCGCAACTGCAGATATCGCCGATATCCACTTGCCGCTTAAGCCGGGCGCGGACGCGTTCTTTTTTAATGGTTTGCTGAGTTTTTTAGCCGAGAATAATGGGCTCGACAAAGCTTTTATCAGCAATTATTGCGATAACTTTGACAGCACATTGGCGCAGGCACAATCTCAGGTGCCCAGTGTGCAGCAAGCGGCTGATTTTTGTGAGGTTTTGCAAGAAGATCTGCATCGCGTTTATCAATTATTTTTAACATGTACTAAGACGGTCACGGTCTTTTCCCAAGGGGTTAATCAGTCGTCGTCCGGAGTTGATAAAGGTAGTGCAATTATTAACTGCCATTTGGCCAGTGGCAAAATTGGTAAGCCTGGGGCGGCGCCTTTTTCCATTACCGGTCAACCCAATGCCATGGGTGGTCGTGAAGTGGGGGGCTTGGCGAATCAGCTAGCCGCTCATATGGGCTATGCTAACCCGGCCCACATCGATACCGTTGAGCAGTTTTGGCAAGCGCCTAATATGGCGCGCAAGGAAGGCAAAAAAGCGGTCGATATGTTTCAGGCTATTTACGATGGGGAAATTAAAGCCGTGTGGATTATGGCGACGAACCCCGTGGTATCCATGCCCGACGCCAACTTTGCACGGCGCGCTTTGCAAAAATGCGAGCACGTTGTGGTGAGCGAGTGTATTGGCAATACCGATACTGCGCAGCAGGCTGATGTGTTGTTGCCGGCGTCGACATGGGGTGAAAAATACGGCACGGTAACCAATTCCGAACGTTGTATTTCTTTGCAAAAAAACCTAGTACAGGCGCCTGGCCAAGCCAAGCATGACTGGCAAATTATTTGCGAATTTGCACGGCATTTAGGTTTCGGTGACGCCTTCGACTACACTCATCCTGTAGAAATCTTTCGCGAGCACGCGGCGCTTTCCGGCGAAAAAAACCAGCGCAGCCGGGGTTTTGATATTTCTTATTTACAAGATATAAGCAAGGAAGATTACGAAAATTTTCAGCCGTGTCAATGGCCGCTAAACAAGGATATGCCCTCAGGTAGTTCTCGCTTATTTCAAGACGGTTATTTTTTTACCGCGAATAGGCGGGCACAGTTTTATCCGGTTAAAGCCCGCTTGCCTAAAACCCCAGCCGCCAGCCAGCAGGTAATGCTGAATACCGGGCGCATACGCGATCAGTGGCACACTATGTCGCGTACCGGAAACGCGGCAAAACTTCTCTCTCATGTGGACGAGCCATTTATTGAAATCCACCCGCAAGATGCCACGCATTTCTCGCTGCAAGAAGGCGCGCTCGCCGAGTTGCGAAATTTAGATTCGCGTTATATCGCTCGTGTAAAGTACAGCAATCAGCAGCGTCGCGGCGAGATTTTTGCTCCCATGCACTGGAATGAACGTTTTTCCTCTGCGGGTCGCGCTAATGCTTTAATTAGCGCCGTGGCGGACCCCCACAGTGGTCAACCCGAATTCAAACATTGTCCGGTGGCTATTCAGGCTTATTTGCCGCGCTGGCAAGGCCTACTGTATTGTCTGGAAGATACGGCACTTAGCACCGAGTTTTGGGTGAAAATTCCGCTGCATAAGGGCTTGAAATATCGTATTGCCGACACGGCAAATCGACAAGATTGGCCGGCGTGGTTGAAACGGCAGTATTCGCAAATTGACGATTGGGTCGAGTTTGTCGATTCGAGTGGCCATTTTTACCGTGTCGCCGGTTTTATTGCGGGAGCGCTGAGTGTGTACTTTTCGCTGCAGCAGGGTTGCGCGCCACAGGAAAGCCGTTGGATCGAACAATTGTTTACTAGTGTTTGTGACGCGAAACAGCGCATCGATATTCTCGCAGGTAAAGAGGGCGCTGCGGAAGAGGATTTGGGGGGGGTAATTTGCTCCTGTTTCCAAGTGCCAGAAAAAACCATCATTGATGCGATCCATTCCGGCTGCGACAGCACGGTATCTTTGGGAGAAAAACTCAAGTGCGGTACCAATTGTGGCTCTTGCCTTCCAGAAATTAATACGTTAATTTCCAATAATGCGTCTTTGCAAGTAAACTAGTCTCGATAATGTAAATGTCATTTACTTCGCTATCAATTTGTAGCTGTAACAGCTTGAAGGTATACCTGTTGGCTAAATGTTGGTTAAATGTTGGCGTGAATACAATCTGTATCGTCACTTATAAAAACTTACTGGGCCTGCCTTATCGCGCAGCGCTCGGTTATGTCAATCGGTATTAGCCTGAAAGTCGATGCAGTCTTTGTTTTTTACTCCTGAGCAAACAATTCGATGCGAAGTGGTGGGCAGCCTGTCCGCTCAAACTAATAATTTGATAAGTTAATAAGTTAATAAGTTTATAAGTTAATAAGTTTATAAATAGTCGCTATACCCATAGCGTTTGAGAATTAGTTGTTAGGAGTGTATAAGTTATTGCACCTTACCAAGAACAAAAAAACTTATGTGTTCCAAAATCTTAAACGCTATTACTATATATGGGTGTGCAGCGTGAATTAATTTTTTTGGCTGAGGTAATTGTCAATCTAGCCATTGCTGGTTGCACTGGTGTCAATACGGAGTGAGTAATGAAAAATTTGCACGAAAGCCAATGTGAAGCTTGCCTAAAAGATGCGCCGACATTAAACGAAGTAGAGCTAAGCAAATTGCAACCCGAGATCCCTGCTTGGGTGGTGGTTGAAAGTGAATCTGTTAAGCAACTAATCCGAGAATATGCCTTTCTCAATTTTGCCAGTGCTTTGGCTTTTGCTAACGTTGTTGGAGAGCTGGCCGAGCAACAAGGGCACCACCCAGCCATCACCGTCGAGTGGGGTCGCGCTACAGTTAGTTGGTGGACCCATGAAATTGGTGGTCTGCATAAAAATGATGTGATTATGGCGGCTAAAACTGATGTGTTATTCAGAGAATTCAGTTCCTAGCTTGTGTTGATGCTTGTTATGTTTCGTCTCCATGGATGTATGGAGGTAGGCAGGCAGGCAGGGAGCAATCAAACACTGGTAGTCGGTTCTGTAGCGAGGTTTTACAAGACATTTATTTAGGGCTTTCGTGCTATCTTTTGATTTAAATCGACTCGCGTTTGTCGGTGTCGGTTATGCTGCTGAATTCAAAACCTTATGCAGCTAGCGTTTAATCAGGAGAAGTCTTGTGTCGATAACTCAAAAAAAACCATTGAAGTCTGTAGAAGATAAGCTCATGTGCCGTTACGGTTTTTATCGCTGGATATTAAAAGGCGAACAGCCCCTTTGCGATACGGCTAAGAAATCGGTATTGGTGCAGCGTTGTGTGGTGTGCGGTAAAGAGACGTTTGCCCAGTAAAAAATTGGCGATGACGCCACGCCGTAAACCCGTAAAAAACAGCTTTGCAAATCACCGGTCATCCCTGGAGCGGCAGCTAAATTACGCGCCATTTGTGTTGTGGGTAGGTGCGCCTTTGCCTTTTGCGGTGTTGCTCAATTTTGAGCTCAAGCTCAACCTTAAACTTAGCCTTGAATAGCACGACGAGCCTGATTTTGCGCACCTAGCTAATTTGCAAACGCTAGGGGTAGGGGTTACCGTCTAACTCGCACTTGCCATGCGTCATTTTTAAACGCCCAGCGACAAACCAAGCAATGGCCAAAGGGTAGATACGGTGCTCTTGCTGCAGCACCTTTTCCGCCAAGCTGTTCTTATTGTCTTCCGGTTCGATAAGCACTTTGCCCTGTATAACTATCGGCCCGCCATCCAGTTCTGCGGTAACAAAGTGCACGCTTGCGCCATGGATTTTGTCGCCGTTATCCAAAGCGCGTTGATGGGTATTTAGGCCTTTGTATTTTGGCAGCAGTGAGGGGTGAATATTGAGCATCTTCCCCAAGTAATGCTCTGTAAATTCCTCGCTGAGAATACGCATAAAACCGGCTAACACCACCAAGTCTGGTGAGTGTTTATCAATCTGTTGGATCAGCGCTCGATCGAAATCTGCGCGATCGCTAAACTGCCGGTGATCCAAGTGCTCGGCGGGAATATTGTGGTGTTGGGCTCGAACAAGGCCGCCAGCATCCGCGCGGTTGCTGATAACGGCCGCTATTGTTGCGGGAATTTGGCCCCGCTCCACGCCGTCTATAATGGCCTGTAAGTTACTGCCACCACCTGAGACTAAAACGACGATTCGCGGCAGGTTGTTGGGTGACTTAGTACTCATAGAAAATCAGTTTTAGTTTGCTATTTTGGGTGTGCTATTGTGGGTTTGCATGCCGCTTAGCAGAAGGTCACGGGCTGTCCATCGGCGTTAGCGCTTGTTATTTCGCCAATCACGAAGCCGGGCTCGCCGAGGCTGTCGAGGAACTGGAGAACCCCGGCGGCTTCAGTCTGCGCAACGCAAATCACCATGCCGACACCGCAATTGAAGGTGCGGTACATTTCTGCGTCATCAATATTGCCCTGCTGCTGAATCCATTCGAAGATTGCGGGAAGACGCCACGACTGGGTATCGATGACAGTCGCGGTGCTTCGAGGCAGCACGCGGGGGATATTTTCCGCGAGTCCGCCGCCGGTAATATGAGCCAGTGCTTTGACGGGGAAGGCTTTAATCAGGGCTAACAAGGGTTTGACATAGATTTTTGTCGGGGTCAAAAGGGCCTGTCCCAGGCTACAATCACCGATTTGGCTGTTTAAATCCGCCTGGCTGACTTCCAGTACTTTGCGTATCAGCGAGTAGCCGTTGGAATGGGGGCCGCTAGAGGGCAGGGCAATTAGGGTGTCGCCGGGGGCAACCTGGCTGCCATTAATGATTTCATCTTTCTCTACAATGCCCACGCAAAAGCCGGCCAAATCGTAGTCTTCGCCCTCGTACATACCTGGCATTTCCGCGGTTTCCCCGCCTACTAGGGAGCAGCCGGCCAACTCACAACCCTTGCCGATACCGGCAACAACATCGGTTGCCGTAGCCAAGGACAGTTTACCGGTGGCGTAGTAATCGAGAAAGAATAGCGGCTCGGCGCCGCCGACAATCAGATCGTTAACGCACATAGCCACCAGGTCAATACCGATGCTGCGATGCTGTTGCAGCTGCATTGCCAGTTTTAGCTTGGTACCCACTCCGTCGGTGCCGGACACCAATACCGGTTGCCGATAGCCCTGGGGCAGCTCAAATAAGGCCCCGAAACCTCCTAGGCCAGAGAGTACTTCTTTGCGGTGGGTGCGTTTGGCAATGCTTTTGATGTTAGCGACTAAGTGGTTGCCGGCGTCAATGTCGACGCCAGCATCTTTGTAACTTAGAGGTGATCGGGACTCGGACATGCGATAATGGTTCTCAATTCAGAAAGGAATAGCGTTTGTGGATGACTCAAAGCACGGTATTCTACCTTTTTTGACTTCTCCTTGTTGGCGGGAGTAATCTTGGCCCACTATCTATTGGTATTGGTATTGGTATTGGTATTGGTTGGGCATCCGAAAGTACGCACGCTTTTCCGGAATCTTACTGCATTTTTAACTCATTAATTTTTTAAAACTATGAATGTGATTAACACTCTTTGTAAGTCTGTTTGTTTCAAGCTCTGCGCGGGCCTTGTTCGTGACAAAACCCGCCGCTGTTTGACTAAAACCTTGCTCGTTTGTGGCTTGGGCTTATTGGCCACACTGTCTTACGGTCAACAGAAATCCAAAAGCCTGTTCGAGGCCAGCGTCGGCGTCAGATCGCAAAGTACGCCGGAGCGCCAGTACGCCGCCCAGCGCGGCTTGCAAGAGGTTTTGGTGAGGATGTCGGGAAGCCCTAAAGTTTTGGAAAACGCGAAAATTCAAGCGGCTGTGGATAAAGCGCAAAGCTACATGGCGCAATTCCAATATCACGTCAACAGCGACAAGGAAGAATACAGCCAGGGCAAAAAGCAGGTTATCAATATCGTGTTCTCTCCCGCGGCTGTGGAGCGGGTTATTCGTCAGTCCGGTCAGCCCTTTTGGCCCGCGAATCGGCCGAAAACTCTGGTATGGCTGGTGGAGGACGATCCCGAGAGAGGGCGTCAATTTGTCGATCGCAACAAAGCCGAACAGTTGATCGCGAGCATCGAGGCGGCGGGTGCACGCCGCGGTTTACCCCTGATTTACCCGCTTTACGACCTCGAAGATCGCATCTTGGTGTCTGAAGATAAGCTCTGGTCCTTAGATGAAAAAGCAATAAAACAAGCTTCTTTACGTTATAAATCCGATGCGGTTATTGTGGGTCGTGTTTCGAAAACTTCCCGGGGACAGTATTTGGCTTACTGGGAGTTTTTTCACAATGGCACCCGCAAAGCCTTCGATAGCCGCGCTGCAAATATTCGCGAAATTGGCCGTCGCGCCTTCGATCCGGTAGCCGATTATTTCGCAGCGCGGTATTCTATAAGGCCAGAGCAGAACGACTCGCCGCTGTTGGTGGTTCAGATATCGGGTGTCGAAGACTTTGCCGACTACAGGAAAACCCTTAGCTATTTTGAGAGCATGGCAAGTATTTCTGGCGTCACTCTGGCGGCTGCTCGCCGCGATACTTTATTAATTTACTTGCAGTCCGATTCCTCTTTGACGTTTTTTGAAAATACGCTTCGCTTGGATAACAAATTGATCTCTGAGGCTGAAAAGGTCAATATAAACAGCCCAGGGTGGCAGCAGGTTCCACGCGGGACGACGACGAACCCTTTGCAATATCGATGGTCAGGTTAAATGTTATGAGCACTGATACACCCATTCAGCTCAGTCTCGGCGTTTCTCTGAGAGACGATAGAACCTTTAAAAACTTTTACAGTGCCGATGGCGTCAACCAGCAGGTACTCAGCGCAATTAAAGGCCTTGCTGAAGGCGTAAACGACAATCTTATTATTTGGGGGCGACGCGGTTCCGGCCTTACTCACCTGCTTCAAGCCGCTTGCCACGATGCTAGCAACAATGCCTTCTCAATTCAGTATTTACCCTTGCATGACATGCTCGGCTACGCTGCTGAAGACGTGTGCGACGGTTTGGCTCATGTGGATTTAGTGTGTATAGACGGAATCGACAGTATTTGCGGCAATCGCCAATGGGAGCGAGCAGTGTTTAACTTGTTCAACGATATTCGCGATGCTGGTAATTGCCTTTTGTTTGCCTCTCATACCAGCCCGCCCGCGCTGCCGATTCTGCTCGCCGACTTAAAAAGCCGCTTGCTCAGCTGCACGGTTTATCATGTCGAAAAGCTCAGTGACGATGATAAACGCGTCGCAATGATTAAACGCGCGGCAGCGCGAGGTATGGAAATGCCGCAGGATGTGGCGAGGTTTATTCTTAACCGCGCTTGCCGCGATACCTCGACACTGTTTGAATTGCTCGATTGTCTCGATGACGCTTCACTACAAAAGCAGCGCAAGTTGACGATTCCTTTCGTCAAGGAGGTGCTGGGGGAAAAGAACCAAGGGCTTAGCCACAGCGGCGACGAGCTGCTGGTTTAGGGCTATGCCCTGTGATGATTGGTGTTACCGCAGAGCTCTTGGCAGTGTTGAATTGGCCAAGCTCCCCAGCTCCCCAGACCCGGTTTTTAAGCCGGGCTCACAGTGCAATGCACTCTAAGCAGCTGGCAAAT
>JAHQVY010000165.1 GCA_019634095.1 Cellvibrionaceae bacterium | reverse complement strand
CGGCTGGCCAGGTTTTTTCCATCGCGTGGCCGATTATCCTAAATTAATCATTGATCCAACTAATTAATTTAGAATTATAGAAAACATGAGCCCGCTGTTAGGGTGAACATAGAACCCGGGGTAATGGCACTTAATTAAGCCTGCAGCGCTGGATGCACAAGGCTCGCAAAAGTTAAGGCAGTTCGGGCATGTTGGCCATTCATATTTACCTGCCGAGCTTGTCGGGAGACACACTGCACGCAGAATAAAACCTAAAGCGGCCGCCACATTTTTCGATTTCATAACACCTAAATCTCAAACGCTTTGGGTATATTTTGTTACGCGTTGCGGCGGCAGATTATACCCAGGGGTTTAGGAGCGCGCACGCTCGCCAATAGCCAGGCAAATCTGGGTGCCTATCGCTAACGGCGAATAACCCTGCCCATTGCGGTGTTTGCTCGCCGAAATCAGAAATCTGTCATCTGCGTTGTATAGGGTGCATAAAGGTAGATTCAAGGCCTGTTTCAGGTTAAATAATAGGCAGTGCGCGCTTGTTGTGGTTTAGCAGCCAACACAAGTTTTCGGTAATTGCCATTGACAAAGTTAAATCGGTTACCATGGCCGCCAGTTACAATGAACAGGTTCTCTCCGAGTGCCGCGTCATGGGAGTTTTCGATGTCAGCTAAACCCAATAATACCCGGTGGCACCTGCACCGAGGGCGTAATCGCGAATTGTGGTTTAACGCTGCCGACGCCGCAAATGCAGCAAATGTCGGAATTGCTCGCCGAGATGGCTATCGCACTGGCCGCGAAACCGGCCTCTTGACGCACTTGCCGTTTGCGGCGCAACAGGCGCCAATTAAGTTTGACGAAGGTGTGCCCGCTCATGCCACTTGAAAAAAAGACTCTGCCCGAGCCTTCGCTGTTGTCCGTGTTGTGGCTGGCGCTGCGGCGAATCGCGCGCCTGCCGTTGTGGGCCTGGCAAAGTTTAAACCAGGGGGGTTGGTCGGTGCGGCGCGCTGCGGTGCTAATGTTGACGATACCGCTGCTTATGAGTTGGCAAATAATTAACTGGTGTTTTATTTTACTCGACGAACTGCTGCTGCCCGGCTGGCGAAAAACCCCGCTTAGCAAGCCTTGGTTTATTGTGGGTATACCCCGCAGTGGCACCACGTTTTTACAACGCAGCCTCGCCAAAGACCGCGCGTTTACCACCACGCCCTTGTGGGAAGCGCTGCTTGCGCCGGCCCTTAGCCAAAAGTATCTATTGTGGGGGCTGGCTTGGTGCCTGGCGCCCCTGTGGCGCAAACTGCGAGGCGTTAAGTTGCCGTTTTTAAAACAAATGTCTGCTATTCATGAATTGGGGCTTCAAGAAGCTGAAGAAGATTTTCTGTTTTTATTGCCTATGAATGCCTGTTTTATCCTGGTTGCATTGCTGCCCGATTGCGAAGACCTGTTCAAATTAGCACACTTTGATGTGGCGTTGCAGGCGGATGAGAAGCAGCGCATTATGGTTTTTTATCGCAACTGTATTAAAAAGCATCTTTACTTTCGTGCGCACATTGAAAGCCATTCCCAGCTTGTTTACCTGGCGAAAAACCCCTCTTTGTCGCCAGCGGTGCTCAGTTTGCAAGGCCAGTTTCCCGATGCACGCTTTATAGCCTGTCTTCGCGAACCCGAAAAAACCTTGCCCTCGCAAATCAGTTCATTAAAGCCCGCGTTTGGCTTAAGCGGTTATTACCCAAGCCCCGAATTTGTGGAAAGTTGTATTGTAATGTTGCATTTTTATTATCAACATTTAAATCAGGTACTGGCGCGGCAGCCCAATGCGGTGTTTGTTGCAATGAGTACTTTGAAAAATGATCTCTATCGCTTTGTTACACAAACTTACAAACATTTTTCTTGTGAGATGAGTTCGGATTCTCGGGCAGCGCTGTGTGAACTTGCGCAAAGCTCTAGCAATTACCGCAGTGAGCACCGCTATAAATTGTCGGATTTCGGCCTGAGCGAACAGCAGGTTAAAGCGAGGTTTGAGGAGGTGTGGCCAATCACGCAAATGTAGCAGGTGTATTTGCCAGAAAATGCCTATTGATCAGCGAATAATCAGAAAGCTTCGCGTTTGTTCTATTAGATAAAAAGAGGAGTAAGCATGTCTAGAAGCAGTTTCATAGATCTGTCAGAACTTGGAAAAGCCGCCGAGGAGATACGTATAACGGTGATTTCTGATGCTGCGCCGCACCGCAATGGTGTCGGGGCGTATTATCAAGATTTAGAGCAGCATTTAGGTGAGTTTGTTGCCGATATGAATATTATATGCCCGAAAATACATGACGGAAAGTGGTCGGGCGGCCTGGCTTTTCCTCTGCCCGGGGATAAAACGCAAAAGTTTATTATGCCCAATCCGTTTCGTATTTGGCGCTTGATGAAACAGCAGAAGCCCGATGTGGTTATTATTCCCACGCCGGGTCTTTTTGGCATTGTCGGCGCTATTATGGCAAAACGGTGGGGCGCCAATGTGATTGTGGGTTTTCATACTTTTTATGAAAAACTTTCCGGCTTGTATTGGCGTTCCTGGCAGCGCTGGATTACGCTTTTTTATTTTAAAACCTCTAACCGTATTTTGTTTCACTACGCCGATCGTATAGTGGTGAATTCAGAAATTATGGCAGAGGCTGCCAACAGTATTGGCGGCAGTGCCATCGAAATTGTCGGCACGCCGGTTTCCTATGATTTTATTCATCACCGCGCCGAAGAGCATTCCGGTGAAATTAAGCGGGTGATTTTCGCAGGCCGATTGGCGGCGGAAAAAAACCTGGAATCTATTATTGAAGCAGCACAACAACATCCTCAAAAAGAATTTAATATTGTGGGAGACGGCCCGCAGCGCGATGAAATTATTACCGCCGCTAAACAACTGGCAAATCTCAACTATATTGGCTGGTCGAGTCGCGATGATTTGCTAAAACTGATTGATGAGCACGATCTTTTGGTATTGCCTTCCCATGTCGAAGCCTTTGGCACCATCGCGCTGGAAGCGATGGCGCGCTGTCGCTTGGTACTGGTGTCAAAAAACTGTGGCATTCTCGACTGGCCAGAGCTGGAAGCCGGGCTGCTGCAAATTAAGCCCGATGAAAGGCTGAGCCATGCGCTCACCCGCATCAACTCCATGGATGATGCGACGCGGCGTCAGCTCGCCATCGAAGGTCGCGAGCGAGCGGTTACCCAAAATGCCTGGAATTTAAAGCAGTGGTTAAAACTGGCGGTGAAACCAAAATCTGATATATGCATGCAATAGTTACCGTGCACGATGTGATGCCTGAGGTATTGGGGAAAATCGCACACATTTTGCAATTAATTCCCGCGCAGCATCGCAGCGCTGTATGTTTACTGGTGGTGCCCGGTTTGGCCTGGCAGTCGCAACAATTGGAGCAGTTGCGGCAGTGGCAGGATCAGGGTTTCGAACTTGCCGGCCACGGTTGGACTCATCGAGCGGAGCGTATTGGTTCTGTTTATCATCGCTTTCACAGCCTGTTTATATCTCGCCGCTGCGCAGAGCACCTCAGTCTCAGTCGCCAACAGATAAAAGCTTTAGTCCAGGCAAATTACCGCTGGTTTGAGCGGCAGGGTTTTAAGGCTCCCCAGTTGTACGTGCCGCCGGCTTGGGCCCTGGGTAGGCTGACAAAAACAGATTTAGAGCAGCTTCCCTACCCCTACTATGAAAATACCGCTGGCATATACCAGGTAGCCAGTGGCCAGCAATGCCGCTTACCGCTGGCCGGTTTCGAAGCTGATACGCTGCTGCGTGCCTACTTTTTGCGGCTGTGGAATAAACTAAATGCACGACTCAGCCACGCCCACAAACCACTGCGTATTTCTATTCACCCGCACGACCTCGATTACCGCTTGGCAGGCGATATTCGGCAAATACTCAGCGAAATTAGTGTTTGGCGAAATTATCAATCGCTAGCGGCGCATACCCCTAGCGATTGAAATTTAGGCCTTATTAGCGCGCCTTGTTAACAACAAAAAGAGCGGAATTAGTTTGCGTTAATAACGACATCGTCGATATAAATATCGATACCTCCCGCCGGGCCTTCCGCATACACCAACAGGTCGGTAATCTCGCAATCGGGCACTTCGAGTGTACCGCTAAATTGTGTCCATTCTCCCGCGGTGACCGCTGCTGGTGGCACCAACCATGAATAGCTAGCGCTTTCGCCGGCGCACTCTATTTTTTGAGTCAGGTTAACGTTAGCTTGCTCAGCCCCGGCAATCGATACCCAAAACGCCACACTGTAATTGCTCGCGGCTGATATCAGCGGCGTGAGTACCGCCGCGGCCGGGCCGTTACCGCCGCGGCCACTTAACTTTAAGCTCTGCTCACCACTGCGGGCAAACTCTCCGCTGACGCTGAGCACGCCATCCCAGGTTATCCAGCCAGCCGTAGAGCTCTGTTCGAAATCGCCATTGCTTAACAGGTTATTGACGGCAAGCGCTGTGACACTGACATCGTCGATATACAGGTCAACCCCCGTTTCTGGGCCTTCGGTATAAATAAGCACTTCGCTAAGAGCGCAGTTAGGCACCTCGAGCGTCGCACGGAGTTGCACCCATTCGCCTTGCGCCGCATTTACCGAATCGGCGAGTAGTGCATAGCTGGCGTCTTCTCCCGCGCACTGCAATTTACTGGTCAAATTCACCGGCGCTGTGGCGGCGCCGTCGATGGCCACCCAGAAGCTGACGTCGTAGCGGCTTCCGGGGTTTGCCACCGTTGTCAGCGCGATGGCTGCGGGCGCGTTGACGCCGCCGCGTTGGCTGTGTAGCAAGCTCTGTTGGCCGCTGCGCGCAAACTCAGTGGTTGCGCTGAGCTCTCCGTCCCAGGTAAACCAGCCGGCGCTATCGGCTTCAAAATTACCGTTTTCGACAATGTTGACCCCTTGCTGGGCGCGCAGCGAGGCATGGTCGATATAGATATCTACGCCTGCAGCAGGGCCTTCCGCGTAGACGAGTAATTCCGCAAGCGGGCAGTCTGGCACGTCAATTTGTGCGGTGAGGTTTTGCCACTCGCCGGCATTGATTTCTATGGGCGCGGCCACCTGGCTGTAATTAACGGCCCCCCCTTGGCATTGGGTTTTTTGCGTCAGGTTTACCGTGGCAGAATCGGTATTGCCGACACTTGCCCATAAGCTGAACGTGTAACTGAGCCCGCGCACTACGCGGTTGGTGATGGCGGTAGCCACAGGGCCGTTGCCGCTGCGATCACGCAGTAATAAGCTGCTTGCGCCGCTCGCCGCCAGGGTGTCGCTAACACTTAAACTGCCATCCCAAGTGAACCAGCCGTTAGTATCGTTTTCAAAGTGCGCGTTAGGCAGAAGGTTTTTACCCAAGCCTTCGCTGGCGCCGAAACGAATATTATCGATATTGCCCACGCCATAATTGTCGGCAAATACCAGAATTACTTGGTGTTCACCCTGAATTGGCAGCCAGGGTGTTGCAATGGTCGCACTCGAACCCCAGCCCCCGGAATTAGTCAGGGTGAGCCTGGCTTCGGGGCTATCATCAATTTCATCTAAATACACTAACACTCCGCCGGGTGCCTCGTTTCCTTTGGCGTAGGTAATTTCCAGTGTGTCCCAGTTGTCGTTAAACTGAATGCGGCGAAACACGGCGCTGTCGCCAATATCGACATAACTAATCGAGCCGCCCAAGGCGAGTACGCCCTCCGCTTCGTCGTAGTCTTCCGCTTCAATAGTCACACCGCTGATATCGCCTTCACGAGGGACGGGAATATATTCCGGCAGCGGGCATGTGCTGTTGCCAGCCAAATAACAGGTTAACCATTCTAAGGCGGGGCGCGCTTCGCCATTGCTGTTTATTAAGAAGGAATCTTCGCGCCAAATGGGGCCTTCTACGTAACCCCAATGGGTGACGCCAAGTACCGCGGGGTGCTGCCAAAATACGTTAAAAAGCTGGCTCAGCCACTGCGCTTGGCGCGCATCGTCTGCGAAATTAATATCCAGCTCGCTGATATAAATGGGCAGGCCGGTAGCCGCTAGACGATCGAGATTGTCACTCACAACGGCGAGCTCTGCCCGCTCAAGGAAATGCGCCTGCAGACCGATACCGTCTATTAAGCCGCGTTCTTGCAACAGTAAAATAATTTCTAAATAGTCATCGGTGAAGGGAGCAAAAATTAAAATATTGTAGTCGTTAAGAATAAGCTCAGAATTTGGAAAGTACTTTCTCGCCATTTCGAAAGTATTGATTAGCCAGTCCCATCCGGTTTCGCCATCGCCGCCCAGCGCTTCGCGGTAACCCGGCACCGCATGCAAGGGTTCATTAACGACATCGATTAAGGGTATATCGCCGTAGCGCGCCGCCACCAGGGACATCCACTGCTCCACTTCCGCAAGCTGTTCCTGCGGGCTCAATTGCTCGAGCCATGCGGGTTGTTGCTGACCCCATACGAGGGTGTGCATTTTAAAAACCAGCTCGTTGTCAGTGGCGAATTGAACCGCCCGATCTAAGCCGGCCCAATTCATTTCGTCGCGGACTCGCTCCACCGTGCCCCATTTACCGGCGTTGCCCGGTGTGATTTGGTTAAATAAGTCGAGGAACTCTTGGTACTCAACGTCGGCATCGGTTGCTGTGCCAAAAAACTTGTTACCTATGGCGATGAGAGAGGAGCTTTGCGCGCTGGCACTGTTATCGGAAGTGTCATAAGCGGTTGCGCTAAAGTGTTGGCGGCCATTTAAACTGGCGTTGGCGACAAACTCCGCCTCGTAGGGCGCTTCGTAGTCTACGGCGATAATTGCGTCGCCATGCTTGAACTCTACCTTGGTTATCGCGGCATCATCGGTGGCTTGCGCTTGCAAAATCACGCTGCCCTCGCTGGACAAAAATCCTTTATCAACGCTTAAAGATAAACTCGGTGGGTTTAAATCGCAGGGGCTGCCATCCACCGAAACAAGGTAGGGCCTAATGCCCTTGTTGCTACCCGCCGCTTGAAAATGGAAGCGAAACGTGCCGCCTGTGGGAATGGTTTGCCATTCCAGCCAAAAGGGATTCTCCACCCGGTAGGCCGTGTCGGCCTTGAAGAGACTCGCTTGATAGGCTTCATTGATTTCTGCGCCGCCCAGGTCCAAATACAGAGCAAACTGGGTGGCCGGGCTGTCGGTGTTGTTTTGCAGTTCAACCCAGCCGTGGTAAGCATCGTCCCACGCGCTGTATTCCCCCGTTTGGATTGAGAAGCCGCAGTCTTGCGCCTGCGCGCCTACTGTTAGACCGAGGGTGGCAAAGTAAATACCCAGCCTTGCGAATCGATTTCGCAGTTTATTGTTAAACATTGATCACTCCGTAATTAAGTGTATTTGTTTTATTTTTTGCTTTTGCTTTGGGTGTTCCAATGGACGCTATTGCGCTGCTGCCTAAGCAGAATCCGCCTTAAGGATGTCTGCTGTGTTACTCCCACTCAGAATAAGCCTAAGACGGATAGCTGCAGACAACGTTTTGAAGCAGGACGTACTCTTAGTTTCTTTACAGGTAGTCTTTGCATATCTCGAGTTCGCGCGGAGTTTGTGCCGCTATGGGTTTGCGTATACGCAATATTGTGCGTCGAGATCTTTATTATGGGGTCTAAAATAAAACGTTACAGTCATAAAGACAATCAATTGCTTTTCAGAGACTCAAAGTGTTGCAATTTTCCTTAAGTTTTTTGAGCAATGTACTATTGCGCGCGGTTTGGCGCAGCGCGCTAGTGTAGTGTCTCAAACTAACGTTATATACCCAAAACACTTGAGATTTAGGTGTTAGGAGTGCGTCAATTTTTGTTCTTGGCAAGGCGCGACAACGCAGAATAGCCAGTCTATTTAAGGCGGAGCAACACCGCCAAGGGCACTTAGGGGCGTGCTCATG
>JAHQVY010000164.1 GCA_019634095.1 Cellvibrionaceae bacterium | reverse complement strand
GGGGCAACGCACAATAGCCATTCTATTTAAGGCGGAGCAACACCGCCAAGGGCACTTAGGGGCGTGCTCATGAGGCCTAAATCTCAAGTGTTTTGGGTATATGCAACGGGCTAAGCGCAGGCCCTGCTGAGTGAGCCGTTCCGGCTAGCCCCTAGAACTCAGCCTTTTGGACGAGGGGGAACTTACCTTTGCTTTTTTGCCGGGTAGTTCGACAAAATCGGGATGACAGGCAAAACGCTCACTAATAAAGGCGCTAGCATCGGAAGAATCTAAGGGTTTAGCAATATAGTACCCCTGCCCAAAATCACATCCATAGTGTTTTAACTGCTCCAACTGCTGCACGGTTTCTATGCCCTCTGCCACCACCTGCAGCCTTAAATTGTGCGCCAAAGAAATAGTGGCCCGAACAATTTCCTTTGCACCGCTCTCCGCAGAGGGATTATCGCTACACATATCCCAAACAAATTGGCTGTCTATCTTCAGTACTTGCACCGGAAATTTGTTGAGGTAGCTTAGAGATGAATAACCGGTGCCGAAATCGTCAATGGCTAGGTCAATTTCTCTCATGCGCAACTCATCCAGCATTTGATTCACATGACCGGTATTTTGCATCAATACACTCTCGGTAATTTCTAAGCGTATCAATTTTTTATCTATTTGGCACATGTCCAAAATCTCATCTATGCGCTCAATAAGTTTAGGGTAAGAAAGCTGTAGCGAGGAGAGATTTATCGACATAGTTGGCCGACGATCAAAATCGAATTTTTTAAGCCATTCCGCCAGCTGGGATACGGCGGTTTGCAAAACCCAAAAGCCAATATGCAAAATAAAGCCATTATCTTCTGCAATAGGAATAAATTTGCAAGGAGGAATTATTCCCCGGTTAGCGTGCCGCCATCGAATCAGGGCTTCAAAGCCAATCAGATCGCCAGATTCCAATTCAACAATGGGCTGATAAACTAGAAACAGCTCCTCGCGTTCGATCGCCAAATACAAATCCGCTTCTATGGCGGCTCTCTCCATAATTTCGCTGCGCATATTGCCATCAAAAATACGGTACACACCGCGCCCGTCCTCTTTGGCTCGATACATGGCAATGTCGGCATCGCGCAGCACCTGTTCGGCGCGCTCATAGTCGTCGCGACACACCACCAAGCCAATACTCACTTTAAAAAAAACAATATTATTATCGAGGTTAAACGGCGCGTCAAAGAGATCGATAAGCAGCCGAGCACTATCTTCAACCCTGGGCACAGCCTGCATATCCTCTATTAAAATGGTAAACTCATCGCCCCCCAAACGCACGGCTTGAAACCACTCGGGGGTTTTATATTTAAGCCGGTTAGCCACATTCACCAGCAGCATATCGCCCAAGCTATGCCCCAAATTATCGTTAATTTGTTTAAATCTATCGCCATCTAAAAACATCAATAAAAAGGGTTTGTTTTTTGTATCGGAGTCAGATTTCAGCAGTGTTTCTAAACGCTGAATTAGCCAGGCGCGGTTAGGCAACCCGGTTAAGGCATCGTGAAAAGCCATAAAATATAATTTGTCTTCAATATTTTTCCTGGCTTCTATTTCACGGGTTAATTCCTTGGTGCGCAGTTCTACTCTATCTTCCAGCTTCGAATTAAGCTTCAGCACATACTGATTCGCCTGTGCCAATTCATGGGTTTTTTCCTCCACAATACTTTCTAGTTCACGAGCTTGATCGATAGTTCGAATTAATCGCCAGCGAATAAAGCTGTAAACCGACACGGCAGAACCCGCTAAGAACACCAAGCGCGCCCACCAAGTCATCCACCAAGGTGGCAGCACTACCAAATTGATCGACGCCCCCTCTAAGTTCCATAATCCTTCACTATTGGAGCCCTGCACCTTAAATTGATAGCTCCCCGGGTCTAGATTAGTATACCTGGCAATGCGCCGACGGCCGCTAGAATGGTTCCATAAAGACTCGAGCCCTTGTAATTTGTAGCGGTATTTATTTTTACTGGGCGAAATAAAATCGAGCACAGCGAACTCAAAACTGATATCGCGTTGATTGTAGTTGAGAGTGATGGTCTCTAGGTGGCGCACTGATTTCGGTAAAAATTCAAAATCACCGATGGTTATTGGGTTCTGAAACAATTCAATATTCGTCAATACCACTGCTGGCATTTGGTTATTTTCTGGCATAAAGCCCGGCCTAAATACATTCAAACCTTTGGGCCCGCCAAAATAAATTAAACCCTCCCGAGTAATTAAATGGCTGTAGCGATTAAACTGAGAGTCGGTTAAGCCATCGCGTTCATCAAAGCTTTTAAATTGCTGTTTCTCGACATTGAAGCGATTTAATCCGGAGCGAGTACCCAACCAAAAATCACCGTAGGCATCGCGCTCTATAGACACCACAAAATTATCGGATAGCCCATCGTTTACGCTAAAATTACTAAATTGATTTTTATCATAGTTAAATTTAGCAAAACCGCCGGAATGGCCAAGCCAAAGGTTATCTTGCGGGTCGATATAAAGATCGTTAACACTGCCTAGTTGCTGTATCGGCACTCGAGTAAAACGTTGGCTATCAAAATCAAAAAACTCCAACCCCGCGCGACTTACCACCCACAAGCGGCCTTGGCTATCTTCGGCCATGTTTTCGATGGCATAGTATGACAGACCCGCTTCAGCCCCCGGACCAAAGGTATAATAGCTGTTAAAAACATTTGTTTTTGGATTGTAGCGTTGCAAGCCCCGCTGCCACACACTGATCCATATCCAGCCAAAACGGTCTTTATAAATTTTGAAAATATTATTATTGCCCAGGGTTTGCTCATCTGCAGCATTCTCGTCGCGCTGCAATACGCTAAACTCGCCGCTGTTGATATCAAAGATATTAATGCCACCACCCCAAGTACCCAACCAAAACTTTCCATGACCCATATTGGCAATGTAGATTACCGAATTACTGCTCAAGCCCCCAGTGTCGCCCGAATTGCTGCGATAGTGTTCAAAGCTATTAGTTTTTGGTGAGTAAATATCTAAACCGCCACCATCGGTGGCAATCAAAACCCGTCCGTCGTCAGCCTCTTTAATACCCAACACGTTATTAAAGCCTAGCGAGTTAACATGGCCGATATCGTTTACCAAGTTGGCGAATTGTTCTTGACCGGGCGAGATACGGCGCAAACCAGCCCCGTGCAAGGCAAACCAGATGGAGCCGCGTTGGTCCTCAAACATATCGATCACGGTGGTTTGAGGAAACAATAGTGATTTGCTCGCCGATGAAGGCACATGCTGAAAGTCATCGGTATTGGAGCGGTATATATGAACCCCCTCCTTGTCCGTACCGATCCAAATACGCTGTTCAGAATCTTCGAAAACCGACCATAAATTATTGGTGCTGAGCGCGTTGGGATTACCTGGATCGCTGGTATAGCGACGAAACGTTTCGCTTTCTGGATTAAATACAAGGAGGCCACGTTGTGTTGCCAGCCATATTTCACCCTGTGAGGACACGATGCAATCTTTTACATCCCGCGCTACATAGCTGAAATTTCCCGGCAAGCTAAAATGAGCAAATTCGTGGCTGTTCAAGTCAAAGCGCGTTAGCCCATCATAATTAGCCAACCAAAGCACATCGCCATTGGCGTTGGGTGCCATGGCAGAAATCAATTTTTGTTGCTGCTTGCTGTCGGTGAGCAGGCGGTACTTCACACTCTTACTAGCCGGATCGAAAGCCACTAAGCCGAAACCATGGCCGCCAGCCCAGATAAGCCCCTGGTTATCTTCATAAAGGGCGCGAACTCTCAGCTTGCCGCTTATATCAAAGCTCTCGAAAGTATCCAGTATGGGGTTAAAGCGACTTAAAGTCAGGCCACCAGCCCAGAGCACACCCGCTTTGGATTCGAGTAAAACGGTCGTATTACCCTCTCCTATGCCACCCTGGCCATCGGGGTCGTGTTTGAAGGTATCAAACCTGTAGCCGTCGAAACGCTGCAAGCCGATATCGGTACCGGACCAAAGAAAGCCGGCACTGTCGCGCAATACTGCATAGGCGGTATCTCCCTCAACCTCGCTATCGCGATACAGCTTGTGTACTTTGACTCGATTTAAATCCAAAGCCTGCGCCATTGGCACGGCAACACTGTGGAAGAAAATAGCAAGTAAAATGTAACCAAGTAAAATGTAACATAGTCGCGCTGCAGGCATTTCTGTATAAATCACTCTGAGTTAGTACGACTGGATAACTACCTGTAAGTTTAGTCCACCCTGTGCTTCAAGCTTCACAGCAAATACCAAACGCTGACAACACAGGCGCTTGCAATGTTTGCAGTGCAAAAATTCTTTCCCGGCAGTAGCTAAAAATCATTGGGGCATTCAATGAGCTGTTTAACGTTGGTATCTTTTTAACGTTGGTACCCTTGCCCATCATCCTAAATTAATCAGTTGGATCTACTGCGGACGCACAATGAACTGAAATTAAAGCGTTTTTTCAATTTTGCGACTGCACCGAGTTTGCTCCCAGCAAACTTACGGAAATACACTACATCCATGTAGATAACCCTTAGAGCGACTGCGAATTTGCCACAAAAGTTAAAAAAATCACTCTAATTTCAGCCCCTTGAATGCCCTCGCTACGATCCAACTGATTAATTTAGGTTAAATTAGGAATTTCTTGATCGATACTCAATACTCAAGTATGGATAGCCATTTTATGAGTTTTACGGAATGTGTGGCGCGACTTCATTTTTATTGGCGTATAATATTTCTCCGGTTGTCCTGCTGGGATAGAGACTGAAGAAAATTGTATTTGACGCGATTTGCGCTATACCTTTCGCAATGGAGGTAAATCCTGGCAGGAAGTGTCGACACAGGCCCTGGATTGTCAACGATACTAAGGGTCTTCGGCTTCTCTTTATGACGCTGTTGCGGGAGCCTTCATTTGGTACCCATTTCTTCCCTTTAAGCCAACCAGACTTTACTAGTCATTATCCCAAGAAAGAGTGATTATGACGCCAGCAATGTCAAATTTCGTTCTATGATAAGCACATATATATCCTTCAATAGTATAAGGTTGTAGCGGGCAAGCTCATTGAATGGCAAAATGGAGAGTTGATACCTGTAAATGACCCTCTATATTTATTAATAATGTGAACCGGTTTACGTGACTACCTGTTCGAGTTTGTAAAGAACTTTAATAAAGTGTGAACAATACTTGACTCGTTAAGTTAGTCCCTATTAACCCTTTGATTAAAATTAATTTCCCGTGTAAAACGGGGCGTCATATCCGCCAGACGTCACTGCAAGTCGCCGTCAATAGGCGAAGTCAATGATAAAACCGCCGTGCCAGTGGTGCTCGGTAAAAAGTCAATAGATTGAGTTGTTAACTAGTGAAAAATAACGCGCCGAATACCCAAGAAGAGAATGATATCGACGATGAAATTATTGAAGTATTCATTGAAGAAGCGGGCGAAGTTAAGGAAACACTGGATGAGCACTTTCCCCAATGGAAAGTCGATTTCAATGACCAGGATGCCCTTTCTATAGTTCGTCGCGCCTTTCATACCCTGAAAGGCAGTGGCCGTATGGTTCAAGCAAACGATATAGGCGAACTCGCCTGGTCTGTTGAGAATATGCTCTAGCGGGTGATAGACCGCACTGTGCCTGTCTCAAATCATCACGCTCACCTTATAGAGCGGGTGTTAGCCATTATTCCATCTTTGATTGACGCTTTCGAACGACGTCAAACCAATCCCCACCCCGAGCTCACTGCTCAGTATATGGCCTGGGGGGATTCCCTTGCCGGTGGCGATTTTCCAGAGGAGTTAGCAAGTGCCGAGCCTGCTGAGGGCCTTGATGAAGGTAAGGATCAATCCCAGCTTGTTGAACCGCAGCCTGCAGCAGTGGTGGAAGAAATTAAGCCGGCAGCGCAGCAGCGTGAGACGGTTGAAGCAATTAAACCGGCTGAGAAAGCTGGGGAAATTAAACCGCTTGAGAATGTTGGGAAAATTAAACCGCTTGAAAAAGCTGGGGAAAGTAAACCTCTTGAGCAGACTAAGGTCTCTGAGCCCGCTAAGCCTAAGCAACAGGCGCAGAAACCTGCAGCTCGGAAGAAGGTTACTAAGATTCGTCGACCAGTGCCTTCGCAAGTCAAAACAGAGCCGGCGAAAGTGGATAGCAGTCCGAGCAAATCTAAGTCTCTGAGCTCTCTTCTGCCCTGGCTGTTGGTGGGCGCAATGATTGGAGGTTTGGTGCTCGCCGCAGTAGTTATTTTTTAATCGCTGTTGGTTTAGAGCTCTTACTGCATCGAAGGTTTAATTATCTTGCAAGCAAAATAGCCACAAT
>JAHQVY010000163.1 GCA_019634095.1 Cellvibrionaceae bacterium | reverse complement strand
TGCATTGCTCTAAAAACCAGGTCGACACAAGACCCAGAGAGCACGCAAATTAATAAATCAAAAACTGCGTGAGAATATTTTAGTTAACGGGCTTAGTAATAGCTTGTTAGCGTTTTTGGATGCGATTATCTGGCAACTTATTTAAGGCAAAATAAGCTGTGCTTGCAAGCCAAAAGCTTGGGTTAGGGAACTGCACACTGCAAATACCGGAAGTATCTTAGCCCGCCACAACAGGTTTAACGTTAAAACTGGCTTTAAGCAGTTCCACAAACAGGGTTTGTGCTTTGCCGGGGCGCTGCGCTTTGCGGGTGCCCACATACACTGGGTAGGTATCCCGGGAACCGCCGCAATAATTCACCTCGATAAGCTCTCCACTGGCGAGCTCGCGATTAACCCAGCGCAGTGGCATCCAGCCAATTCCCATACCTTTGAGCAGCGCTTGCTTCTTGGTGTAAAAATCGCCAATAAAGAATAAGCTGGGGCCGCCCAGGGTGCGCCCGGGCACCGGATCGTCGTAACTCGAATCTTGAACACTCACTTCTAAGTAGTCGGTTAGCTGGTCGAGTTGATAAGCTTGCTCCGCCGCCAAACCAATATTTGGCGAAGCCACCAGTACCACGTCGATATCAAACAGATAGTGATTCACAGAATCCGGATTTTCGGCGTAGCTGAGGCTAAACATCACGTCGGTATGCCCTTCCAAAAAACGTTGCTCCACTCCCCGCCGATATTCGATAAGCAGCTGAAAGGTGGTGGGCGCGCCCTGTGCTTTTATGTGCTTAATCACATTGAGAATAATCTCCGGGTCGAGCATGCCATCGAATACGATATCGAGCTTGGGCTCCCACACCTGATTGATTTGCGAGGCGACGGAATCCAGCACCTTGGCCTGGTGCATAACCTTGCGGGCCTCATCCAGTATGCGGCTGCCCTCGGGGGTTAACTTAAGCCGGTAACCGCTGCGATCGAGCATCTGCATGCCGTAGTGAGCTTCCAGCTGAGACATACGGTAGCTAATGGTGGCAACGGTTTTATTCAATTCCTGGGCGGCCGTTGCCAGCGTGCCGCCGCGCACAATGGCATCGAGCATCGCAAAGGCATCGAAATCAGTTCCGCGCATAGTTCCAGCTAGTTTGATTTATTCAAACAAGTTAGTGAATTTTATTTGATATATCTAAATATATTTTATCTCTAAGCTGTCTGCAAATAAATTGCACAACAAGCTGCACCTTCATTCACAGCTGTAGCTTTATTCCTGGGAGGGACCACGATGAGAGATAGCAAATTAGACAATCCACTGGGTTGCGACGGCTTTGAATTTATCGAATATTCGGTACCGAACCACGCAGAAAAACAAAAACTGGTGGCCTTGTTCGAGGGGCTCGGCTTTGCTGCCATCGCCGATCACCGCTCCAAAGACGTCACCTTGCTGCGCCAAGGGGAAATCAACTTCCTGGTGAATGCCGAGCCCTACAGCCACTTTTCATCCTTCGCCAAGGCGCACGGTTCCAGTGTTTGCAGCTTCGCATTTAAAGTAAAGGATGCCCGCAAAGCACTCGCCCATGCACTGTCGCAAGGGGCGCGAGAGTTCGAAGGCAAAGCAGACTATATGGAGCTGCGCATTCCGGCTATTTACGGCATCGGCGAGAGCGTGCTGTACTTCGTCGACAATATGACCGGGGTGGATATCTACCACGTGGATTTTATATTTAGAGAAGGTGTAGACCACCAGCCCAACGGCGTTGGCTTGGAGTTTATCGATCATCTCACTCATAACGTCGAGCGCGGCAATATGGATGTCTGGTCCGACTTCTACACCCGTATCGGCAACTTCCAAGAAGCCAAGTATTTCGATATCAAAGGCAAGGCAACCGGCCTGGCAAGCCGCGCCATGTCCGGCCCCGACGGCAAAATTCGCATTCCCATTAATGAATCCCAGGACGAAAAATCCCAGATCCACGAATACCTCATAGAGTACCGGGGCGAAGGCGTGCAGCATATTGCTCTGCACACCCCCGACATCTACGCAACCATGCGCAGTTTGCGCGCCGCTGGGGTAGCCTTCCAGCGGACCAACGATGCGTATTACGCCATGATTGATCAGCGTATCCCCGGTCACGGCGAAGACCTCGAGCAACTCCAGGCGCTGCAAATTCTTATCGACGGTGCTCCCGGCGACGAGGGCTTGCTGCTGCAAATTTTTACCGAAAACGCCATTGGCCCGGTTTTCTTCGAAATTATCCAACGCAAGGGCAACCAAGGTTTTGGCGAAGGTAATTTCCAAGCCTTGTTCGAGTCCATTGAGGCGGATCAGATTCGTCGCGGCGTGATTTAACTGGACTCATTTAACCGGACAAGCCAGATATGCTCAAATTTAACCCCGACAAATTGGATGCAGGGTTTTGCTATTTTCCTCGGGCCACCGGGGAAAGTTAGAAAACCTAAAGAGAAACCGATGACCCTCTTAGAGCAAGGCCAGTACATGACCGGATTCGGCAACGAATTCGAGACCGAAGCGGAACCCGGCGCTCTACCTAAGGGACAGTTCAATCCGCAGCGCGTCGCCTACGGACTCTATGCAGAACAATTCAGCACCACCGCCTTTACCATGGCGCGGCACCTAAACCGGCGCACTTGGCTGTACCGTATTCGGCCCAGCGTTACCCAGGGAGACTACCGGCCTTTAGATTGCGGCTTGCTGCGCAGCGGCCCCATCACGGAAGTGGCGGCCGGCCCCAACCTGCTGCGCTGGGACCCGCTGCCCCTGCCGCAGCAGCCGCAAGATTTTATCGACGGTCTAGTCACCATGGCCGCCAACGGCTCAGTGGGGGTCGAGGGCCTGGGCATTCACCTCTACACCGCCAACCAATCTATGCACAATCGTTTCTTTTGCTGCGCCGACGGAGAATTCCTGCTCGTGCCGCAACAGGGCCGTTTGCGCCTGGACACTGAATGCGGCGTTCTCGATGTAAAACCCGGCGAGATCGCGGTGATTCCCCGCGGGCTAAAATACCGGGTGGTACTGTCCGAGGGGCCGGCCCGTGGTTATATTGCCGAGAACTATGGCGCGGCCCTGCACTTGCCCGAGCGCGGCCCCGTGGGGGCCAACGGCTTTGCCAACGAGCGCGACTTTCTAGCGCCGGTTGCCGCTTACGAAGATATCGACGGCGACTATGAAATCGTCACCAAATTTAACGGCGGCCTGTTCGCGGCCGACATCGACCACTCGCCCCTGGATGTGGTGGCTTGGGTGGGCAGCAGCTACCCGTACAAATACGATTTATCGCGTTTTAACGCCATCAATAGCGTGAGCTACGACCACCCCGACCCCTCAATTTTCACCGTGCTCAGCTCACAGACCGCCGTGGAAGGCTGCGCGGCGCTGGATTTTGTGATTTTTCCGCCGCGCTGGGTGGTGGCCGAAAACACCTTCCGCCCTCCCTGGTATCACCGCAACCTGATGAGTGAATATATGGGGCTAATCGAAGGCGTGTATGACGCCAAGCAATCCGGCTTCGAGCCGGGCGGCTCGAGCCTGCACAACTGCATGTCGCCCCACGGTCCAGAGGCCGCAGTGTTCGAGAAGGCCTCCACCGCGCAGCTTGCGCCGCAGCGCTACGAGCGTACCTTGGCCTTCATGTTCGAATCGCGCTACATCATTCACCCCACGCAGTTTGCCCTGCAAAGCCCCACCCGCCAGCGGGATTATCTCCACTGCTACCGTGGAATTAAAAACCATTTCCGCCATCGATAGGCCTGTGCCGGCACACACATCGCCCGCTGATTCCAAAGCCAACGAGTGCCAAGGAGTTAGCGGATAAGAAAACGTCTTAGTAAGCGTTATTAGGAGTACACAACATGTCTTTTACCAATGAAACCCACGACCCGCAGTTGCGCTGCTGGCTGCAGTCGGCCGAGGAAGCGGACTGTGAGTTTCCGATCCAGAATCTGCCCTTTGCGGAATTTCGCCGCCAAGGCAGCAACCAAGCTTTTCGCGGCGGTGTCGCCATCGGCGATCAAATTGTCGATTTGGCGGCGGTCGCAACCGCCGGGGTCTTTGCGGGTGCCGCACAACAGGCGGCAGAGGCTTGCGCCGCCCCCGCGCTGAATCATTTTATGTCGCTGGGCAAGCAAGCTTGGTCAGCCTTGCGGCTGGCCCTTTCCCGGGCCCTGCGCCAGGGCGCGCCGCAGGAAGCGGCAATACAAGCTTGCCTAGTACCTCAAGACCAAGCCGAATACAGCCTGCCTTGCCAGATTGGCGATTACACCGATTTTTATAGCTCAGTGCACCACGCCACCGCCGTCGGTTCACTGTTTCGACCAGACAAGCCGCTACTGCCCAACTACAAATGGATACCCGTCGGTTATCACGGACGCACCTCCAGCATCGCGATATCGGGGCACTGCTTTTATCGACCACAGGGTCAAACAATGTCCCCAGATGCCGCCGAACCCAGCGTTGAGCCCTGCAAACGCCTGGACCACGAACTGGAACTGGGCATTTTTATCGGTGCCGGCAATGCGCAGGGAGAGCCCATTCCGATTCAGAACGCCGAAGACCATGTGTTTGGCCTGTGCCTGTTTAATGACTGGTCTGCCCGGGACATTCAAGCCTGGGAATATCAACCCCTCGGGCCCTTTCTCGCAAAAAACTTCGCCTCGACCCTGTCCCCTTGGATTGTTACCCTCGAAGCGCTGGCGCCGTTTCGCGCGCCGCTTATGCGCCCCGAGAGCGATCCTCGCCCCCTGCCCTACCTCCACTGTGCCAGCAACAGCGCGCAGGGTAGCCTGGATATTGAACTGCAAGTACTGATTCAAACCGAGCGAATGCGCAAAGCGGGGCAGGCCCCCGAAGTATTGGCCACCTCCAACTTTGTGCATTCCTACTGGACCATTGCTCAACTGGTGGCACATCACAGTGTCAACGGCTGTAATCTGCGACCGGGGGATTTATTTGGCAGCGGCACCCAGTCGGGCCCGAACCCCCAACAAGCCGGCTCCATGCTGGAACTTTCCCGCGGCGGCAAGCAAGCCCTGCGCTTGCGTAACGGCGAAAGCCGCACCTTTATCGAGGACGGCGACACGGTGATCTTGCGCGGCGCTTGCCAGAGACAGGGCGCGGCGCGCATTGGCTTTGGCGAGGTCACCAGCACCGTTCTGCCGGCCAAGACACTCCAATCCAAGACACTCCAATCCAAAACACTGCCTGCCGGCCAAAACTAAGCCACAGCATGGCAACACAGCCAATAGCGACACCCACTACGAGCCGTGCAGCTTAAATCCAACACCGGGCGCCCTTAGGCTTGTGGAGAACAGACGCAGTGTTGAGGCCTCTGCGGGCAGTCAAGTAGTGCCCGCAGATGAGGGGCTTTTCATTGCCATAATAGGGGTGAGTATTTAAACTTGCCGCCTAATTTTCGCCGCTTGAAGAATAGCCCTATGCACTACAATACCGATGACTTAAGAATAAAGAATATTAAAGAGCTCCTACCTCCGGTTGCCCTTATGGAGCGTTACCCTCTTACCGAGAAAGCCTCCGCCGTTGTCGCCGCCGCCCGCTCGAGTATCGAAAGCATGCTGGAAGGACGCGATCAGCGATTGCTGGTTATTGTCGGTCCCTGCTCTATCCACGATGTTGAGGCCGCAGTGGAGTACGCCGAGCGGCTAAAAAAGGTGCGCAACCAATATAGCGACACCTTGGAAATTGTCATGCGGGTGTATTTTGAAAAACCGCGTACCACCATCGGCTGGAAGGGCTTAATTAATGACCCCTACATGGATAACAGCTATCAAATTAACGACGGCTTGCGTATTGCCCGCAAGCTAATGTGCGATGTGAACGAACTCGGCATGCCCACTGCCGGAGAATACCTGGATACCATTTCGCCGCAGTATATTGCCGATTTAATGGCCTGGGGCGCCATTGGTGCGCGCACCACAGAAAGTCAATGTCATCGAACTTTAGCGTCAGGTTTATCTTGCCCAGTAGGGTTTAAGAACGGCACCGACGGCAATATAAAAATTGCCATCGACGCCATTGGCGCCGCTTCCGCCCCACACCATTTTCTTTCCGTCACCAAATACGGTCACGCGGCGATTGTGGAAACCACGGGCAATCGCTGCGCCCATGCCATTCTGCGCGGCGGCAAAACGCCTAATTACAGCGCCGAACATATCGCAGATGCCGAAGCACAGCTGGCAAAGGCCGGCTTACCGGCCAGGATTATGATTGACTTTAGCCATGCCAATAGCCACAAGGACCACCGCAAGCAGGCCCTGGTATGCGAGGATGTCTGCGCGCAGGTTTGCGCTGGCAACACCTCCATTTTCGGGGTGATGATTGAGAGCCATTTGCGTGAGGGCAATCAAAAGGTGATTCCCGGCAAGGAGCTGGTTTACGGTCAAAGCGTCACAGATGCCTGTATCGGGTGGGAGGAAACGGAAAACCTAATTGGCCAGCTGTCGGCGGCGGCCAGCAAACGGCAATCGGTTTAGGTTTTCTTTAGCTAACAAATAGTCGAGGAGTGTTTTTTTAAAAGATATTTTAACCGCCAAAAAAAACACTGCAAGACCCAGCCTAAAAACGGGTGGCTGTCGGCGGGTTTAAACTGGAAATACCCAGCTACCCGCTGACTTACTTAACAGATACCGCCAATACACTAGCCGTGACCATGACCATCACCATGAGCAAGCGGCGGCTGTTAAAACTTAAATGCTTAGCATATTCAAGTTTTACACCCCGCTGGCATCAAACTGCTTGATACCGAACGTCTCGACTTCAAACTTCTGGGCTTCAAACTTCTCAGCATAGAACTCTAAGGCGGTTAACGAATCCAAGGCAAAGCAAAAATTTTGCTAGCCGGCCTGCAGCTTATCCAACACCATCATTAACGATGCTTGCCGTGCTGTGCTTAAACTATAGACATAAACTATATACATAAACTATAGACAGACACACTAGCCGTAACACCTAGCAAGCTTGCGCTAAGGCAACATAAGCGGCGGCTTCAGGCCTAGCAAATGCTCTACCGCTTGGCCTTGCCAGGCCGAACAAATAAAGTTGGCGCTAGGCTTGCAGTCTCGGCGAACAGGTAAACCCTGCTTAGGTTGGCACAGCGTGCAGTAGTCAGCAGTGCATCCGTAAGAACCTGAAGCTTATCAAAAACACGGAGAACTCAATGCGTTTTGTAGCTAAACTCTGCCCCAAAAATCGATTTATGTGGGCTTTCTTTACATCTCTGATTCTCGCCACGAGCGCGCTGCCTACAATGGCACAAGAGAGTCAATCAAAACAAGAAAATAAAAAAAAGAACACAAAGCAGAAAGAAAAGAAAACTATAAAAGAAATTATTAAAAACAGCGAACGCATTGATGGGTTATTCACCCTATTCAGAGATAAAGATAGCGGTGAATTGCGCTTGCTCCTTAAACCCGAGCAACTCAATACAAACTACCTGTATTTTACCTATGTCGAGAACGGCGTTCATGCCGCCGGTTTTTCACTCACCCGAGGCGCGTACAATGTTTCGCAAGCGAAATCAATTCGCTTAAGTCGCCACTTTAATAAAATAGAATGGGCGGAACAAAACACCCATTTTTATTCAAAGCCCGAAAAAGCCATCAGCCGCGCCGAAGGTGCCAACATTAGCCCGGCGCTCATCTTCTCGCAAACAATAGAGGCCGAGAACAAAAAAACTGGAGCTATGTTAATTCAGGTGAATTCACTGTTTCTGAGTGAAAGTCTGTTTGCTGTTCGGCCCTTGCCAAACCCAGATAGCAAGCCTCACGAAAGCTTCAGTTTAGGCAAGTTAAGCAGTGCCAAAAGCAAAATTGCGCGCATTCGCAATTACCCAGAAAATACCGATTTACGTGTGGAGTATGTTTACGAAAATGACACGCCTTACCAAAACGGTGGACCAGCGGTCACCGACCCGCGCTACATATCCATTGTGGTTCAACACACACTGCTAAAAGTGCCCGACAATCCGATGACTCCCCGCTTTGACGACCCTCGTGTCGGTTATTTCGGCCATCAAATCACCGATTTAAGTTCCAGCGAACTCACGCCGTACCGCGATGTGATCAGCCGATTTCGCTTAGAAAAAAAGGACCCCACCGCTCGCTTATCCGAGCCGGTAAAACCGATTACCTTTTGGTTGGAAAATACCACGCCACTGGAACTGCGGCCTATTATTGCCGAAGCGGCGCTGCGCTGGAATGATGCCTTTGAAAAAGCCGGCTTTAAAAATGCCTTGGTGATTAAAACCCAACCGGATGACGCCAGCTGGGATGCGGGGGATATTCGCTACAATGTGATTCGCTGGGTGTCCTCACCGTCGCGTTTTTACAGCGGTTACGGACCGAGTTTTCACGACCCCCGCACCGGCGAGGTCCTCGGGGCCGACATCATGCTGGAATACGCATCGCTCAGCCGGAGCGCCCGCCTTGCCAAACTGATCGACAACAACACATTGACGGACAATGTCCACAGCCATCGCCCCGAGGGCTGCCAAGCCTCCGAACACGCCGCGCAGCAATACCTGTTCGGTTTAAATGCCCTCCAAGCTTTCGGTGCCAGCGACCAGCAACAGCAGCGCCTACTAAAAGAATTTGTTTACTTTCTGACACTCCACGAAATTGGCCACACTCTGGGTTTAAACCACAATTTCCGCTCCAACTACCTGCACAGCTTTGAGGATATATTTAAACCCGAAATCACTTACCCTCGCGGCCTGCAAGGATCCATTATGGACTACCCCGCAGTGCCACTGCAGCCAAACAATGCCCTGCAAAATCAGTTTTATTCCACCCGTCCCGGCCCCTACGACGAATGGGCCATTGAATTCGGCTACCATCCACCATTGGACGATGCCGATGCGGAACAGCGGCGCGTAGATGCGCTGTTGTCGCGGTCGGTGGAGCCCGCGCTAGCTTTTGCCAACGACGCCGATGATATGCGCAGCCCCGGTAAAGGTATCGACCCCCGCAGCATGGTTTACGCGCAAAGCTCAGATCCGATCCGCTTTGCTCAGTATCAAATTAGCCAATTGCGCAGTGTGCAAGCAAAACTGCGGCAAAAAATGGAGGGAGAAAAAGACCTTCACCATGCCTTACTACAAAACCACCACCTCTCCCTCGCGTTATTGCGCAGAAACCTCGATGTCATTTCACGCTTTATCGGTGGTGTCTATGTGGAGCGCACATCACCAGGTGAAACCGCTGCTGCATCTCGCCCATTTCGAGCCGTGGATGTAGAT
>JAHQVY010000162.1 GCA_019634095.1 Cellvibrionaceae bacterium | reverse complement strand
CCAAAGCGTTTGAGATTTAGGTGTTAGGAGTGCGCCAATTTTTGTTCTTGGCAAGGCGGTACTCACAGGGATGTGAGGTATTAGGGCAACGCACAATAGCCAGTCTATTTAAGGCGGAGCAACACCGCCAAGGGCACTTAGGGGCGTGCTCATGAGGCCTAAATCTCAAGTGTTTTGGGTATATGTTCGGACATTTTGTGACCGAAACCCAATTATTTATAAACAAGCCGTCACTGGGTAGCACATTTTGATAAAAATACCGGCGCAGCAACAAAAACTCGTCATATTGAGCCGCTTAAAAAGCTGTTAAAAATTTGTTACTTTGCTTATCCAAAATACTAGTCCGCTTTTCGAGCACCCCAGCGAGTCCCCCCTTCTATGCTTCAGCCGTTTAAGTCCTACGCCACAAACCGTTCACACAACAACCAACCAAAGCAAGCCCCGATACTTGAAGCGCAGGTTACCCTGTGCCAACAACAGGTTATTGAATCTGTCCGAAAAGAATACTTGTCTTTTTCGATCGATATTTCAGTACTGGCTGGCGGATTTTGGTGGGAGGGCAGTAACGGTTCCCGCCGCGGCTTGGGCAGGCTGCGCGTGACACCCATCGATTTATCGGCGGGCAAACTGGATCGTTATGTAAGAGCACTCAGCCCATCCTACCTGCGCGTTGGTGGTTCGGAAGCGGATAAAATTCACTATTTTGACAGTGACATTCAGAGTCCCGACACGCTGATTCTGACTAAAAAAATATGGGACGATCTGCATCATTTTATAAAACGCAACCAGCTAAAATTTTCTTTTACCTTTAAATACGGTCTATTCAAACGCAGCGAGCATGGCCAGTGGCAAGGCACGGAAATCGACCGCCTATTGCAATATTCGAAACAGCAGGGTTACAACATTGATGTTTGCGAACTGGGCAACGAACTGAACGCCTACTGGGCTTTTCACGGCTTAACCTCGCAACCCGGACCAAAAAAACTTGCGCAAGACTACGGGCGCTTTTCTAAATTGGTGAAACACTACCTGCCCGATGCCAAGATTGCCGGTCCGGGCAGTGCCTTTTGGCCCAAACTGGGTGAAACCATTACGCCGTTTTCAAATATTACGCAAAAATTTTTGCAGAACATCACCACCGAACTGGATATTATCGACTGGCATTTCTACCCCTCACAAAGCAGCCGCTCGCCAATTCGCACTCGTGCCGCCAGCCAAACATCCATGTTAGCGCCAAAATCTTTGGAGAGCTTTGCCACTTATAGCAACAAACTTAAAGCTTGGCGCGATTTATACCAACCCAATGCGGAAATTTGGACCGGGGAAACGGGCTCCGCCCAGTGTGGTGGCCAGCCCAGAATATCCGACCGCTATGCTTCGTGCTTTTGGTGGGCGGATCAACTGGGACGGGGCGCCGCCTTGGGACAAAAAATAATGGTGCGGCAGAGCTTAATCGGCGGAGACTATGGCATGATTGACCGCCTCAGCTTAAAGCCCCGCCCCGATTTTTGGCTCAGCTGGTTGTGGGTAAAACTGATGGGGCAAGACGTATTTCAGGTACACTCAAGCCAAGATAAAGTACGGGCTTATTGCCATCGTCACCCAGATCATGATGGGATGACCCTCATGCTTATTAATACCGCTGAGTGCCGCTGTAAAATGGAAACCAAAAATTTTGCGGAGCCCTTCGAAACATATACCGTTACCGCGAGAAGCCTCTCCTCGAAAAAAATTCGCATCAATGGCGAAAAGCCTCATTTTAAAAAGGGTAAAGTATCCTTAGAAGACTTCCCACAATTGCCAGCCACTCCTTACTTACCTGCGCTAAGCATTAGCTTTTGGCGGGTTCATTCTGCTGCGGGCTAGAGAGAAAAGCGCGGTATTTTCTCACTTTGTAGCCATTGTTTTTCAGCATTTTTAGCAAGCTATCAGGCCCGGCAAGATGCATCGCACCCACCAGGATAAACTCAGTTTCCGGAGTATTAAACAAGCTTTCAATTTTGGGCAACCAGCGTTTATTTCTTTGCACCACCAGCGTGTTGTACACCGCTGGGTTTTCCTCGCGCATATCCGCTCCAAGACGCTTGTACAACTTTTCGGTGCGCCCTTTGCGCCACGCATCAACCACCATATCCATGGTTTCCGATAAATTTTCAAGATCGCGAATTGTAGAGGACATAACACTGTTGGCATCGACCCTAGCCAAAGAACGCATGACTTGCACCACTTCTTCTTCGTCTTCCAACTCCCCCACAAGCTTGCCTTCCATATTTTTCGAAAAATGTGCCTCAACACCACCCGATGCGCCGATGCGCTGGGCCTCATAAACCGTCATCATAATACTGATAAAAGCCGCATTAAACGACTTCATACTGTGCAGCGGAAACCCATGCTTGTCTGAATAGGCGGTAAGTTTACTCCACAGCTTAGGCTGCAAAAACTGGTCAACGGTCTTGCCATTCTTCAAACGCATTTGTCTAGCTAAACGCTGGGCAAACTCTGGCGAAGCCGCCACCGAGAGATCGGACTCGAATAACACCATACGCGTGTTTGCGAACGCGTGTTCAAACTCTTTAGGTAAGGGAAAGTCTGTGGGTCTCAATAGATGGATAGTACCGCCGATAATAATTTTATTTTTACCTTTGGACACCGTAAAAACTGAGCTGCCAGCAAATACTAGTTGCGATAGTAGAGTAAACAAGAGAAAAACACTGATTTTTCTGCATCCCATAAAACAATTCCAGTTTCTATTGTCATTTTCGAGAGTAAAAATATTTAAGCCACTAAAGAAAGATGCGCACTTAAAACTCAAACTCTGGGGCTATTGAATATCTAAAACGATAATTTGTGTGGCACTTTGAAACTTCCAGCGAATATTTTTATCGAATAGGGAAATACCATAAATACGCTGATTATCCATTGCGTGATACTGGGGGCGAGGATCCAACGACAGCACTTGCACGATAAGCCCTTGCAATTCCGGCTGTGGCGCTGCCCGACACAGCGCCAAAGCGGATTCAGAAAACACCACGCTCAGCTTTTGTGGCTCTTGTGGAGCAATAGGATTGCTGGCCCCAGTAATCGCATCGGTGTAAGGCACATAGGGTTTAATATCCAGTATCGGTGTGCCGTCCACTATATCGACACCCGACACCCACAAGCGACTCGCCTCTACAGCAAGCAGCTCCACCACAGATAAACCAATAGGGTTCGGGCGATAAGGGGAACGAGAAGCGAACACCGCCAACGATTTATTGCCCCCCAAGCGGGGCGCACGCACTCTGGGCTTCCACTTCGGCGAGCGATTCAAATGAAACGCAAATACCAGCCAAATATGTGAAATACCCTGCAAATCACTCAAGGCCTCGGACACATTATAGGGCGGTATTAATTCGACACAAGCCTTCGCTGCGGGCGCTAAACCAGGCTGGCGAGGCACGCCAAATTTCTGCCTAAAACAGCTGTGTATTACACCAATTGACGTAAAATTAAATTGAGCTTGCATAAAAAACTAACTATATCTGTAACGTTGGAGTTTTCGGTGTTAGAAGTACGTTTATTTTGCTCTTAACTTTTTTTAGCGCTCACTAAGCACAAACTGAGAGGAGGTACTCCCTTGCCCCCTCACTGTGAATATAGCCCTAGGCCTGTGAAGTTTTAGATGTAAGGCGTGGTGAATTAAGGTTCTTAACACGGCAATATACCCAAAGCATTTGAGATTTAGGTGTTAGGAGCGCACCAATTAAGTTTCTTGGTACGGCGCGACAACGCAGAATTGCCACTCAGTTTAAGGCAGAGCAACAACGCCTCGAGTGCACTTACAATTTAACGAAATCACCAAAACCTCTAGATGAAACATTGGCGTAACCCCTTGGCAAAGGCTGCACAACTTTGCGCCGTATCAAATCCGGCTTTTAGCCGCTAACCACTTTTGTACAGCTAAACATGTACAACTAAGTATGTGCAGCTAAACATGTACAGCTAAGCAAACGACTGCCCGTGGCATTTTTTTGTTTTTTTACCACTGCGACACCAACATGGCTCGTTGCGGCGCCAAATGCGGCCCGCGAGGATATCACCCTCCAGGTAATACCACTGTTGCCCACGCAATACGAAAACCGACTTTTCGTGCAATTGATGAATATTGCCACCTTGCTGATAAAACGCGACAAACTCTACCCATGCCCCATCCGGGTCAAAGGGCTCACTCTGGCATGCCACAATATGCAAGGCAAGCCAACTAAACGTTTTGATAGTCGACTCCAGTCGCGATCGCTGATCCACTGGTCGCTCCTGTTCGGCTTGGCTTGCCAGCAAGTATTCTACATTTTGCAACACAAAGGCAGAATAACGTGAGCGCATCAAGGCCTCGGGAGATTCAGCAGGCCGCTGATAGGTTATAAGCGGCAAGCAACATGAGCCAAGCGACAACCCACTGTCACAGGGACAGAGATTCTGTTTGGCTTTTGTTATGGTCATTCACCCTTCCGTTCTAAGCTTTGATAAACTGCGAAAAATATTAACCCATGGGCAGTGCAAATCCGCAAGTTACTGCAACACAACCAATGCCGCAGGTTAACGAGCACAATGAGTTACCAGGTGGCTGGGGCGCGGCGACCGAGCCATTGCGAAAGTCTGTCGCATGCGCACAGACCTGGCCCAGCCGGCAGCCCCTGCAGTTGGCCGCTGAGGAACTTCGCGGCAAAGGGATAATAGCAAACCTTTGATAACAACTGACACAATGTTCACTTAATACCTTTGACCGGGCAATCATTAATATTGTGGGTTAATGCACCGACGCAGCCGGAACCGATAGCATGCTTGAGCAAACAGACAAAAAGACCTCGCTAACCAGAGCTCAGGATCAATGGCACAGTGAAAGGCCTTTACAAAGCAGCCAACCTCAACTGGCCGGCAAAGAACCACTTAACTCATTCACCACAGGACGCTGCTAGAGATACCTGCTAATGCTTCGAAAATCAGAGATACTCGACAGAAATACCCGATGGCTGAAAAATTTGACTGAACAAAGCAGGAAAAAAGTGAAGCAGCATATTCGAGAAAAAGCCATTTCTCGCGCAAAAACCCGCATCTATCTGCACGGAAAGCGACCTGAAGAATACGAAGCGGAAATACTTGAAGCCATTGTCAAAGAAGAAGAAGATAAAATTAAAAGCGATTACAAAAATAAAAGTATCGTCATGCTGCTCGCGGCACTGGGCCTATCATTCTGGACCTAGCCCCCAAAGCCGAGGAGCTCAATATCACACCATTCACACCGCAGCGCGAATAGCCAACCAACGAGACAGCATGCGCACGCTGCGCTTGCTTTACCACAGCTTTTGCCCGCTCCCTGCGACAGGCAAAATCACTCTAGGAGGCAGCCCAATGTTTAAATTTTTAGCCAAATCTGCGGTGTTTTCTCTGATATGGACCCGCTACCGCAAAATGATAGTCTCTACCGCGTTTCTCTTCGGCAGCTACTTCATTATTGCCCTAATGCACAGAGACTATTTATCCTATGCAAAGCTGTCTCAGGCAAATGCCGATATCGCGCTATCCTACGCCGTGAAATGGGCTGCACTACTCACGGTCAGCGGCATCTACTACTGGCTAAACATCCATAAAAACCTCGGCAAAAGCACAGCTAAAGCAACGGTAAACAGCGGCAGCGACAAGCGCAAGCCCCCAAAACAGAGCAGTGGCGACGGGTCGAGAGCCATTGCCCGTGATCCGTTTGCCGAGATTCGCAGAAAAGACAAGTTAAGCAGCAAAGCCGAGCAAATATTGAAAAAGTAGCGCCACCCAAGCTGCCGCTGGGCAGTCTCTGCTAATCCCTGAAATTTGTGAATTGAAACGGCTGACCAAGATCAGAGGCCTTAATTAAATTGATAACCTGCTGCAAGTCATCGCGCTTTTTGCCCGTTACTCGCAATTGTTCCCCCTGAATTGCGGTTTGCACCTTAAGCTTGCCCTCTTTTACCAACTTCACCAGACGCTTTGCCATCGCGGCATCAATACCCTCTTTAAGGGTAATAAACTGGCTGAAGGTTTTTCCAGAGTGAACAGCACTGCCAATATCCATGGTTTCCGGGTCTAAATCACGCTTGATCATTTTGTTCCGCAAAATGTCAACCATCTGCTGCAGCTGAATATCCGCTTCCGCGCGCAGCTCGACACCTTGATCGCGTGACTCAAAGCAGGCATCAACACCACGAAAATCAAAGCGCGTGCTCAGTTCCCGATTGGCGTTCTCCACCGCATTATTCAATTCATGCTTATCGATCTCTGAAACGATATCAAAAGAAGGCATCACCCGGCTCCCTAAGTCAATTTAATAAATACGGATAATAAACGGCACGAAGCACCAAGCCAAGCACCGGGGAGCGAACTTACGCTATAGAACCCATAAACCAAAACATACGGCGGGGAAATCGCCGCGAGAACTGCGGCGAAGGCAAAATAATCGCCAGAATCTGGGCGACTTAGCTTTTAAACCATTGCTGGTAGGCGGGCAACTTTGGAATATCTAACTCGTTTAGCAATTGACGACGATTAAAGATGAGGCAGTTGGTACTGGTCGAGCACCTCGATTAAGGTTTCACTCACTTTCATACGATGGGAATAATGCATGTCTTTCGCTTTTTGCCAATCGCCAACACGTAACGCTTCGAAAACTTCACGCGGTGATATAGCAATCAATGATGACTTCGGGCGCAACTTCAGGGTTATCTTCCTAGCCCGGAACGCCTGGGCACGCACTGTTGCGGCAAGCATCGCCAGGCGCTTGTTGCCGCTGAGTGTCAGCAGTAGGCGATGAAACTTTTCTTCTGCGTCAGACCACGCATCCAAATCGTCGTTTTCTATCGCACGATCCATCTCATCGACCGCATCCGCCATTGGCCTCAACATGTCCACACCCGGTTTTTTCTTGCCGAGCAACTCGACCGCCATCACTTCCAAGGCAGTCAGAATTTGGCTTATCTCCAAAATATCGGCTGGAACAAGAGGAAGAACACGCATCCCACGACGCGGGATTAATTCGATTAATTTTTCCGCTTCTAAACGAATTAGGGCCTCTCGGACAGGCGTTCTGCTAACACCCAGAGTTTTGGCCAACTCGGGCTCTAGCGCCTGATAACCTGGAGGATACTCATTACTAAGGATATTGTTCTTTAATTTTCTGTAGGCCAGCTCCACCCGGGATAGAGCTGATTCTTGTTCTATAGTAGAGTCATTCATGGTATGTACTTTATGTAAATAAATATTGTGATACCAGTGCCTTAGTGATGCGTCACTGCATGAATATCTCCCTAAAATCAAAGGAGAAGGCCCATTGTAGCACTGAATTTTTCTATGCCTACCGCCCCATAATACAAAATGTTATAAAGGATAAATTTTTCTTAAGTATTCTTAAAATGCTAAGAACAATGTACGATAGTTTCCAGGCAATTCCTAAGAACCAAAGGATTAAAACTTAAAAACTTGGCCTCTTATCGAAAGCTCAGAATGACTCTGGATCCTCGAGAATTCACGCCCTAGTGCACGAGCGATTAACAATATATGACAGCGCGTTAGAATAAACTCGCGCCTACCTAAAACTAGTGGCGCAAAACGATGATCAACCTAACTAATTTTTAGTACCTCGCCCATATTCTGTCATAATTCATTTATTTCTTCGAAAAACCAACAACTCCGCCATAGCATGTTCACCAACTTATGAAGCCACCAAAAACCAAGGCGCAGATTCGTGCCGAAATAGACGCTCAAATCAAAGCTTACCTCAGCACCGGAGGAGAGGTTAATTCAATTCCGCGCGGCACTAGTGGCAATACCGAAAACAGTAATCAATTTGCTTCCTCCAGCTCCTTCGAACCGAAACAGGAAAGAACACCTGTAAACGATGTTGTTAAAGAAATCGAAGAGCGGAAGAAAAACAAAACGCCAAGCAACACGAAAAAACGCGCCACCCCTAGACGAAAACTGATCACCGATGACTTTGGCGAACCGATTCGTTGGGTCTGGCTCGACAAATAAACTTCACATGTTCAGTTAACTTTCCGCCAAAAGAGTAAAGCAAAACTCCCTCCACAATTTAGCTATTCATTTAGCTACGACATCCATTCCAGCGCCACACATACTTAACAGCTCAAGCGTCTAATAGTACGATCAACGAACATACAGCAAAACAAAGCAGCCATACAAGTAAAAAACACCTAAAACTCTGCGCAATGCGCACCCAAAACCCTAAAAAAAACACTCATTCAACATATTTCTCCGCATTAATCTTACTAAAGACCTAAACATAAGGCGCGGGGTTCGCACGCCTTTTTCTTGGCAAAACCTGAGGTGAGACAAACCGAGCAGCGGTAAAAAGCAGAAGAAAAGGCTAATCGCGCCGCGTGCCGCGCCCCACGACTCGCTCCAATAGCGGAATTTACCAGGGGATTTGTCAATAAAAACGACAATAAAACCCTGCTCGCAAGCAAGCCCCAGCGAATGCAGGGAAAACGTAAAACAAAAATGTGGGTTATTACAGAAATCGGGCAGGAATAGCGCGCGTATAAAATGTTTCAAGCGTCAAAACACCCGGACCTGAGAGTTT
>JAHQVY010000161.1 GCA_019634095.1 Cellvibrionaceae bacterium | reverse complement strand
GGTTTTTCGTGGCAGTGTTAAACGGCGATTAAATGGTTGTCCCAGCGAATTCCGGGGTATTCACGCAGCGTGCTGGCTTTAGCTTGGTCGACTTGGGTTTGATGGAGTTGGCTTTGATTGAGATCGCTTTGATCGGAGTGGCTTTGATCGAGATCGAGCGCGCCGATATCGCCCGTGCCGGTGCTGAACACCACGCTTTGGTCCTTAAGCTGGCACACCCCGGCAATATCTCGGCGCTGGATTTGCGCAATAATTTTTTCATCGTCCCACAGGGTTAAACTATTCCCTTTGGGGAAGCTGGTCACCGCGCGACAGCGCGTATTGGATTGCACACAGCAGACACTGGCGGTATAGAACTTTTGTTGCCGGCTGAAGCTGTCTGGTGTTGTCATTTCGCGAAGGCCTTGGCGCGGCTCTGCGGTCATAACCAGGGGCGTGGCCTTGGCGCTAGCGCCTTGCAATTGCCCGCCGACAAAAATTTTTCCCTCGCTATTCAACGACAAGTGCCGCAAGCTCAAACGGTGATTGCCGGGGCGGTATTGCTGCAGCAGCGCACCCGTTTGCCAATCCACTACACTGACATTGGGGTTCATATCGTTGAGATTTAAGGGCACTCGGCTGGCGTCGGGGTGGGTTCGCAGCCCGCCGTTGGCAATGGCAATGCGCGATCCATCGGCGAAACTCACCAGTTCGTGGGGCCCTATACCGTGACTGGGTATTTCGTTAATCACGCGGTAGTTATTCCGGGTGTCGCGCACAGTAACCACACCTGCGCCGCTTTGATAATGGTTTTCGGTGGCTAAAAGTATTCGGCCATCGTCTACGAGAATGCCGTGGCCGTAAAAATGGCGGCCCGCATTGGCGGAAATAATTTGTGACAAGGCCGCCGAGTTTCGCTTAAATACAAATATCTGATTACCCGGCCGGCGGCAAAAAAATAGCGCTTCGTCTTGGTGTCGATTGTAAATGGCAGCGTGGCTGCGCCGAGGTAAACTCACCTGATGCAGTATTTCGCCACCGCTGCCGAGCAGGGCGGCGAAGTGATTGCCGCCGGTGTTGCTGAAGGCGCTTAACATGGCGATGTCTGGCGCTGCTTGCCACGTTAAATAAGCTCCGCAGCCGAGCCCCAGGGAAATTAAACTGCCGCTTTTAAAAAGCGCGCGACGAGATAGGCTCATGCTTAGTCTCCATCTGCACCGTTAAAGCCAATAAACACATCCAGGGCGATGGCGATATCGGTGGCAAATTTTTCGAGTACATCGCGCACGGATTCGGCGAGGGTTTCTAACTGGGCGCTGCCTGCGGTGGTTGCGGCTAAGTCGACCACCGAGGTATCGTTGTTAGCCAGCGCGGCTTTTAAAGTATTTATACGGGTGGTGATATCATTCAGCAGTTCGCTGTTGTCGCCGCTTACCTCGAGAAGTTGATCAATGCCGCTGTCTTCATCCATAAACATGAATTGCTCTAGCGCACTTAAGTTGGCTGCAATATTTTCCATGCTGGTTTTTGCAAGCGGAGATTCTATGTCGCCGCTATTGCCCACGGCCGGCTGGCGTAACTTGTTGTTCTCGATAATCTGAAAGTGTTCCACCAAGCCGCCAAATAAGTCCTCCAGCGATTGTTCCGTATTTTCTGCGCGGGTAAAGGAAGAAAAATACGCCGCATCAGCGGCCCAAAGCGTATTTATTTCTGTGGTCATGGTGAGCAGGTTCGCCGCAATGGCCTGTAATAATTGGCAGTAGCGTATCGAGGCATCGGCGGCATTAATGGTTGCCAGGGCATCGCTGCGAAACAGAATCTGCTCTAGGGCCACTAAACCCTGTAAATCTACCGATTTTTCAGCAATAGCATTTTCGTCAATACTGTCGGTGCCGGCGATCAAATCGTTGATGCGCGACGCCAATTGATTTCTGTCTGCAGGGTAAAAAGCCATACGCGAGCGGCGAACGCTATCTTCTGCCGGGCCGAAATTAATCCCTTGCAAACTTTGCCAACGATTCATTGCCCTGCGCCAGTTGTCTTGCAGTGCGGTAAATTCGGCCTCGCTGCTGGTGTCGCCGCAAAAATTGCCCGTGGTGGTGTTTAAGTCGGCCACTGCAATATTTAACGCGTTATAGTTTGTGGAGAGCACAGTGGCGGCATCGGTAATGAACACGGTTTTGGAATAAGTGCTACCGTTGCCGCCGCTACCGGAACTAGAGTTAGATGTAGAGCTGGAGCTGGAAGACCCCGACGATGCAGCGCTGCTTGGCGTGGAAGAACCACCTCCGCCGCCGCAGGCGACGAGAGCTAGGCAGCCGGCAAGGGCGATGGTAGATAGGCAAGTGTGGGCAATGTTCACTGTGTTGTCTCCACTATGGGGTAAAATAAATGGCTTGTGAATAAATAACTTGTGAATAAATAGCTTGTGAATAAATAACTTTTGAATAAATAGCCTGCGAATAAATTTATAAGCTGGAAATAAATTGGATTAATGCGTGTTTTTGTTGATCTGCCAGTGCCAAGAAGTTTGCTCGGGTTTCAGACGCTTCACCGCCGTGCCATAAAATAGCGTCTTCGACACTGCCGGCTCGGCCATCGTGTAGCAGGCGAACCGGTTGACGTTTTAGCTTGCGGGCGATACCTCGCAAAGGGCTGGTGCGCCACTCTTGGCCCGTGGCGAGAGAAACCGGGCGATGGTCGCCAAGCTCTGCGCCCAAATCGTGTAGCAGTAAATTGCTGTACACATTTATTTGGCTAAATGCGCTGTGACACAGCTGACAACCCACCGTGTTAAACAATTGTTCGCCCGCCGGCGATGCAGGTTTCGAGCTATACGCCGGCCGCAAAAACGCATTGAATTGCGCAACCAGTTGTAGTTTTTCTCGCGTGATTTCCACCTGCTCTTGAGTTGAATTGCCTGTGTCTGCATTGAGGCAAGCCGTTTGACTTGCGGTACAATTTTGCTTTGGGTAGAGCCAAGAAGTAATGCCGATATCTTGATGAAACGCGGCGGCAACTTGCTGCCGTAAATTTGGCTGTTCGGCTTTATACCCAAAACGACCCACTTCCAGTTGGCCACTTTCTCGGTTAAGTACTTTATTGGCCTTGCCCGAAATGCCGTTACCATCGGTATCTTCAGGGTCTGCACCGCGAAGAATTTCGGCGCTGCTCACCCGTTCAATATCTCCCAAGCCAAACAGCGCCGGTGCTAAGCGCAGCGACACAGCGCTGTTGGTAGGCCATGGGCCATAACCGAGCTGAGATTTTTTGAGTATGGGAGTTTTGAGCTTAAAACGCTGCTGGCCAATGCTTAGGGTGACCTGTTGCCATTGCAACTCTATTTGCGCTTCAGGGGCAACGCTGTTTGCGTGGGTAACGGAATCGATAGAGAGGGTTTGTAACTGCTCGCCGTAGGAGGGCAATGCAGCGGCTCGATTAGTTAAGCCCAGCCGAACCACCAAGCCAAAGCCTGCATTGGGCAATTTACCGTGGGCGCCATTGTGGTGGCAGGCATCGCAGGAGCGTGCATTGTATAACGGGCCGAGGCCGTCGCGACCTTTGGTGGAGGCCGGTGCCGCAACCCAGGGGCTGCGAAACAGGGAAAAGCCAGTCCAAAAATTTAATTTCTCTTGGGCGTTCAAGTGTTTTACTGGTTTTACCCAGCTAGGGGAGGCCGAACACAGCGCCGAGAGAAAATACAGACCGAGGACTAATTTTGGCATTAAAGCGATTCCAGGTAGGCGTGGAGCTGCTCGCGTTCTGCGGCACTCATTGCCAAGTAGCGCTGCTGCGCCGGTTCCGCTTCACCGCCGTGCCACAAAATGGCTTCGCTAATGCTGCGCGCCCGGCCATCGTGCAGATAACCCGCATTTGGGTTGACGATGTTAGTTAGGCCCAAACCCCACAGCGGCGCCGTGCGCCATTCACTTCCGGAGGCCTCTCCGTCTGGGCGGCCATCGGCTAGCCCCTCGCAGCGCTGTACCCACAGGCACTCTTCGCCACTATCGCAAGCGGCCCCGGTTGCTGTTTCGCGGCTTATCGCATCACAGCTGCCGCCCATATCGTGAAGCAGCAAGTCGGTGTGGGGCCAGATATGTTGATTGCTAAGTACCTCGATGGGCTCGCCGGTAATTGCCAAGTCTGAAAATTGTTGCAGGCTGCCTAACACGCTCTCGCTGGCCTCGGCGGTAAGGTGGTGGCGCACATGGCAGCCATCGCAGCCGGTGTTAATAAACAACTGCCGGCCGGCAGCAATGTCCGCTTGCCAGGTGCCGCTGTCTTTGTCATAACCTCGCCGTTCCGGCACGGCTAATACTCGCGAGTAAAATTCGATAAACGCCAGCTGCAGATCGGGCAGGTCGACCTCGTCGCCCGCACGAATTTCGCCGGCCGCTCTTTCGTTGCAGGCAATTTGTGGCTCGGTACAGGATTCATTGCGGTTAAAACTGTTGCTCAGGCCAATATCCGTCTGCGCTGCAGTGGCCGATTGCTGCAGCACACTGGCGGTGGAGGCTTTCCAGCCATAGCGACCCAGTTCTATGCGGTTACTGGTGTTGTTAAATACTTGCCTGGCGCGGCCGGAGATGCCGTCTGCATTGTCGTCGTCGGCATCTTCTAACTGTAAAATATCCGCTTCGGGAATGGCGCCTAACAAGCCCAGGCCGATCATGGGGGAGGCCACTCGCGGTGAAATTAATATGCCTTCGGCAAAGTCTCCCCACGCGGGATTTTTTAAATAGTAAGTGGGTTTGCGCAGGCTATACTCACTGCCATCGTTAAATTGGCCCACGATCTCTTCATATTTTACTAAGGCGAAGGCCTCGCCGGTAACGGTGGTTTGGTCTGTGGCGGCCTCGTATTCAGCTTCTAATAAATTGTCTGTTTCGCTTAAGCCAAAGGTTTGCAACTGGGTGCCGTAGATCGGGTCGGCAATGGTCGCGCCACTGTCGTCGTTGCCCAAACTGAGTTTTAAAAGCAGCGAGGTAAAGGCGGTTTCATTATCCGGTGGCGGATTGCCTCGACCGTCTTTAATGTGGCATCCCTGACAGGTGGGGTTATTTAGCAAGGGGCCGCGGCCTCGCTGTGCGTTGCGAAATAAAAAATTCCCCTGCTTAAAGTGGCCGTCAGTGGCAAAGTCGTTGGTAATGGCCCGCGGGCTTTGACTAAAAGCATCAATATCTGTTCGCTCGATACTGGCGTCGCCACCGGATAAATATTCGAAAGCTAAGTAATCCGCTTCGGGGGTGGGGGTTACAGTGGGGCTTACAGCCGGGGTGGGCACGGGTGCGGGCGCGGTGGCCGCGGGTGAAGGGCTTGCACTGCTGCCACCGCCACCACCACATGCGCTAAGGTATAAAATAAGTAGCGGCAAAAAAACGATTTTTTTCATAAAAACTCTCGGGGCAAAGGCTGTGGGTTTGCCGGTAGTTCTAGGCCAAAATCGGAAAAAGCCCAGCGGATAATCCACCGGGCAAGGTTAAAGCGCTCAGACAGAGCAGAGCCAGGGATTAAATTTCTTCTTCGGTGTCTTGCCGAATATCGTCGGTGGTTAAATTCAGCGCTTGAATCACATCCTCGATAACATCGGTTTGTGCAGAGAGGGCGTCGATGGCTTGTTTAACGGAAGGGGTTGCAATGCCTTTTTGCACCTGAATATCGAAAGGTTCGCCGGCCTTGGCTTGTTGATCGATAACAGTCACTTTAATCATGGTATCTTCAAGGGCCGCCCGCAGCTGATTTTCCAATTCAATTTCGCCTTGCGCGATAAGGTAGTCGCTAATGCCCGCGCCTTTAACCAAAGAGCCATCCAAGCGAACATATTCACCGTGAAAGCTGTTGTAAAT
>JAHQVY010000160.1 GCA_019634095.1 Cellvibrionaceae bacterium | reverse complement strand
GACAACGCACAATAGCCATTCTATTTAAGGCGGAGCAACACCGCCAAGGGCACTTAGGGGCGTGCTCATGAGGCCTAAATCTCAAGTGTTTTGGGTATATCTACCTGCATATACCTCTGCCTGCATATACTTATAAAACCGCAGATGTGTAAGCCAAGTGTATTGAATTATTCTGTTCAACTTAATTATTCTGTCCAGCTTAATTATTCTGTTCAGCTTAACAGCTATGCTCAGCGATTTTTATTTTTTATGTTTTATGGCTTATGTTTTATGGCTTAATGTGTCGCGCATCAAACCCATTATTAACTGCTAAAAAAATTTAGGCCGCCAATTTAGCGAGCTGCAAACTTATATTCCCGAATGCCTAGCGAAACAGGCACCAAAAGGCGGAAGTGTCATTTGGGATAGATCCAACGTTGCCGCTAAGCCGTGACCGTCTAAGATTTCCCAATCACCGCCCGGCAAAGTCATCGCCTGCTCCCGCTGAGACAAATTGAACGCGGCCAGCACTGTCCCGCCTTCATAGCTGCGCGTAAACGCCAAGGTGGACTCGCAAGACGGTAAAAAGGCAATATCGCCATACAATAATTCCGCTTGTTGTTTTCGCCAGTTAACAAACTGCTGAAATGAACGCAGTACGGATGTTTTATGGGTCAGCTGCTGCGCCACGTTTTTAGCTGTGTGTTGTTCAGGAATCGGCAACCACGGAAAAGCCTGCGTAAAGCCAGCTTGATCTGTGTTGTCCCACGGCATTGGCGTGCGGCAACCATCGCGTCCCTTAAACTTTGGCCAAAAGGTAATGCCGTAGGGATCTTGTAGCTGTTCAAAGCTCAGTTCGGCCTCGGTGAGACCCAGTTCGTCGCCCTGATAACAGCAGACACTGCCGCGCAACGATAGCAACATCGCATTCAATAAAATGGACAGGTTATCGCCGCCCACATTTTTACCCCAGCGTGTTGCAACACGCGGCACGTCGTGATTACCAATCGACCAACAAGGCCATCCACCGTTTAACCTAGATTCCAGTGTGGTGACGGTATTTTTAATATACCCAGCAGAAAACTCTTCAGACAATAATTCGAAGTTGTAGGCCATGTGCAGTTTATCGTTGTCAGCGGTGTACTCCGCCATGGTTGCCAACGAATCGTCCGAGGTAATTTCACCTAAGCTTACTGCCTGCGGATATCTATTCATTAATGTTCGCAAGCGTTTTAAAAAATCAAGATTCTCGGGCTGGGTATTGTTGTAAGTATGCCACTGAAAAGCGTAGGGGTTATCTTCACTAAAACCCCGCGCCTTGCGTTCGTGCGCAGCTTTCGGCGGGTTGTCACGCAAGTACTTATCGTGAAAACAAAAATTAATAGCGTCCAAGCGCAGACCGTCGACACCACGCGCTAGCCAAAACTCAACTTCTTGCAGAATTTGATCTTGTACCGCGGCGCAGTGAAAATTTAGGTCCGGCTGATCTTTTAGGAAATTGTGCAAATAATACTGAGCGCGGCGCGAATCCCACTCCCATGCACTGCCACCAAATATGGACAACCAGTTATTTGGTGGCGTACCGTCTTGTTTGGGATCTGACCACACATACCAGTCTGCTTTGGGATTATCCTGTGATTCGCGGCTTTGGGTAAACCAAGCATGCTCGGAGGAGGTGTGACTTAGCACTTGGTCGACCATAACTTTAACGCCGCGCTGGTGCGCCTCGTAAATTAAAGTGTCAAAATCATCGAGTGTTCCAAACAGCGGGTCCACATCGCGGTAATCACTAATGTCATACCCAAAATCAAGCATCGGCGATTTAAAAAATGGCGAGACCCAAAGCGCATCAACGCCAAGGCTCACGATGTAATCGAGTTTTTCTACAATGCCCAGTAGATCGCCTACGCCATCAGCGTTAGTGTCCATAAAACTGCGAGGATAAATTTGATAAATGACGGCACCGCGCCACCAGGGTTCACTTCGCATTGCGATAACCTACTCATCGGTTGTTCATATTGTATTGTTTAGGGCCGTGCTTAAGGGCGATCCTGCGTGGGGCTAGTTCGCCGCAAATAACACCGAGCCCCCGGAATTTGACCTTGCCTCAGCCTTAGCAACAGAGTAAGTCAGTGAGACAGCGCAGGGCAAGTCGATGCATAAGTATGCATCGCTTTTAAGTCATGAATACGTATGCAATAGTTTGCCGGGAAACCAGACTTACAGCACAATGACACACATAAGAATGACGGTGAAAAGCAAAGACGCCAGATATATACCCGTAGCCGGCGTGCTCATAAGGCCTAAATTTTATTCGCGACCGGTATAGATAAATCTAAAAGCGGCCGTTGAATTACCAAAAATCTGCGCAAGCTCATAAAGCAGCGCGGTGCGGGCCACGGCTGTAAATGATCAACTTGGTATCACCAGATTCAAAATAGAAAGGGTGTATAAATAAAATAACCATGAAAACACACTATTCACTGTGCCCGTTAGTCGCTTACGCCGCCTTTTTTAGGCCCAAGGGCGGTAAATAGAATGAAAAAACTAAGGCTCTCTTGTGCGATTTTTACAGTGCTTGCGCTGTTCGGCTGCGGCAACGATTCAAAGCTTAGCAAAACCCCAGTAAAAGGTAATATTGCTCACGGCGCCCCCGGCGCAGCGCCAACCTGGGCCTATGCAGGAAAAACCGGTATCGGCACATCCTATGAACAATATGTCGCAGGCCAGTATTCCGATTTAGCGCCGACTCTCGCGGTATCAAAAGTATGGTTTTCTATTGCTCAAGGCATTGTTACAGAAACCATGTACGGCCTTATTCATGAAGCCCAAGTTAAAGATATGCAGTTTTATATTCAGGGGCCCGATTTCGTTGACTCAGAAAAAGACGACACTGAACACTCTATTGAATACCTGCACACCAACACCCAGGGGCAGCCACTCTCCCTTGCCTACAAACTTGTTAACAAAGATAAGCAAGGCCGCTACACAATAGAAAAACACATTGTTACCAACCCCGATAATAATTCCCTGATGATGCGCGTGCGCTTTACAGCCAAGCATCCAGGCATTATTCCACACCTTGTGGTTAATCCCCACATCGCCAACACGGGTGCAAATGATAAGGCCTGGGTGAACGAATCGACCTTGTATGCAGAGGCTAACGGCACCACGTTAGCAGTTGCCGTTAAGGGCGCTGTTATCGCAGGGCGTGTGGGCTTTGTCGGCATATCGGATATAGTTACAGACTTAGCGGACAACAAAATCGATTGGCAATATAGCAGCACCGGCAGTGAAGTCGGCAACGTAAGTTTAAGCGCAACCTTCCCCGAAATTGGCGAAGGTGTCAGTGAATGGGAAGTGGCCCTAGGCTTCGGTAAAAATTCGACGGAGGCGAACAACGCCGCGCAGACCTCCCTCAGCACAGGCTTTGCTGAGGTTTTAGCGCGTTACAACGGAATCGGGGAACACATTGGCTGGGAAGACTATCTCAACGGTTTAGTCCACCTACCAAAAATGGCGGCACAGAGCCGCGATGGCGGCAAGCTGGCGTATACCAGCGCCATGGTGCTAAAGGCTCAAGAAGACAAAACTCACGCCGGCGCACTTATCGCTTCTCTTTCCAACCCTTGGGGTGATGTTACCCCTGCTATCGAATCATCCACTGGCTATAAAGCTGTTTGGCCGCGCGATTTTTACCAGGTGGCCATGGCGTTTCTCGCATTGGGCGATCACGAAACACCGCAAGTAGCGTTTAATTATTTAAAGCAAGTGCAAGCCGGGCCCGATATAAAGGGTTACGAAGGCACGCCGGGTTGGTTTTTACAAAAAACGCAGGTAGATGGCACGCTCGAATGGTATGCGGTGCAGCTAGATCAGACGGCAATGCCCATTATGCTGGGGTGGCGGTTATGGCAAGCCGGCTTGCTTACCGATGCGCAGGCCAAACATTGGTATGTCACCATGCTTAAACCGGCAGCCGAGTTTTTAGCCGACGGCGGTGATATTTCGCTGAGGTGGAATAAACAAAAAATTATACCGCCCTACACACAGCAAGAGCGTTGGGAAGAACAGCAAGGTCACTCGCCATCAACCACGGCAGCGGTTATTGCAGGCTTAGTTAGCGCCGCGGAATTCGCCATATTAAATGAGGATATCGCCAGCGCAGAAAAGTATCTCGCCAAGGCAGATGAGTACCAACAAAAGCTCGTCTCGCGCAGCTACACCACGGCTGGAAAGCACAAAACCACGCCTTCAAATGGGCACTATTTTTTACGTATTAATGTAAATGAAAACCCTCACGACCACGGTAAACTCCTGGCGCGCAACGGCCAAGCCGCATTGATCGAAAGCGATATTATCGATCCCGGTTTTTTAGAGCTGGTACGTTACGGCATGACCCACGCCGATGACCCACATATTATTGATTCTTTGGTTGAAATCGATAACCCAGCACTCCCCGACTACTTAAAAGTAAAATACACCATGCAGCTCAAGGGTAAAACGGCAGTGGGGTGGCGACGTTATGGGGGCGATGGCTACGGGGAGAGTACCGTTAACGGCAAAGGATACGGCTATAATGGCAAAATGCACGCTGAGCAACGCGGGCGTATTTGGCCGTTTTTGACCGGCGAGCGCGGGCACTACGAACTTGCCTTGGCCGCAAAAGACAATAAGGTTACCACACAAGAACTCACTCGGCTGCGCTCTACCTACGTAGATTCCATGGAAGCCTTCGCCAACGAGGGAATGATGCTACCCGAACAAGTGTGGGATGGCGTTGGCAACAATGGTCAATATCATTATGCTTTAGGGGCCGGCACCAATTCTGCAACACCACTTGCATGGACACATGCAGAATACTTAAAACTATTGCGCTCCCTATCGGACAAGCAGGTTTGGGATCACTATACGCCGGTGGCAAAACGTTTTAAAAAATAGCGTTATTCTCAGCTGTTGCTAAGTTTATGCCGAGGAAAGGGCATGCACCAAAAAACGCCCGAGTGACAATGCTGTAACAAACACCGAAAATATTCTTGAAGTAATATTTATGAAGCACAGGTTACAGCCTCAGCCCAGACCCGAGCTTAAATTCTGGCAAATTTGGAACATGTGTTTCGGGTTTATCGGCATTCAATTTGGCTTTGCCTTACAAACGGCAAACGTATCGCGAATATTTCAAACCCTCGGCGCGGATATCGATGCCATTCCTATTTTATGGATTGCCGGCCCCATTACGGGTTTATTGGTGCAACCGATAATTGGTTATATGAGCGACAAAACATGGAACAAGTTTGGTCGTCGTCGCCCCTACTTTACCCTTGGCGCCGTCGCTGCAAGCGCCTGTCTTTTTATTATGCCTCACTCCCCCGCATTGTGGATGGCCGCAGGCATGCTATGGATTATGGATGCCTCCTTTAACATCGCAATGGAACCTTTCCGTGCGTTCGTAGGCGACATGCTCCCCCCCAAACAACGCACTCAGGGCTTTGCGATGCAGAGCTTTTTTATTGGTGTCGCGTCGGTTGTTGCATCGGCACTGCCCTGGATACTCAGCAACTGGCTCGGTATAGAAAATACCGCAGCGCCAGGAGAAATACCCAGCACCGTTATATACGCGTTTTACTTCGGTGCCGCGGTGCTAATTACCACGGTTATGTGGACGGTACTGCGCACTCAAGAATACCCCCCAGAAAAAATAGACGCCTTTAACCGTTACGAAAAACATAACGACCGCCAAATAAACCCATTCGATAACTCTGCGAGTTATGTGAAGGGTGGCGTAGGGTTTTTATGCATCGCACTGCTTAGCGCCAGCGCCATATATTACTTTAAACTGCGTCACGAGCTGTATATTTTAGCGGGGTTATGTGGGGCGTTTGGCGCTGTGCAATTGATTGCGCAGTTGTGCCAAATCAAGGGCTATAATCGAAATGCTGTCTACCAAATTACCCGCGATTTATTAAATATGCCTCGCACTATGGCGCAGTTAGCAGTGGTGCAGTTTTTTAGCTGGTTTGCTTTGTTCGCCCTTTGGATTTACACCACTCCCGCAGTCACCGCGTTCCATTACGGTACTAGCGAAACAAGCTCTGCACGCTATAACCAGGGCGCAGACTGGGTAGGCATTTTATTCGCAGCCTACAATGGCTTTGCAGCAATTGCCGCATTTTTTATTCCTATAATGGCACGGCGCTGGGGTCAAAAAACAACTCATTGTATCAATCTTATGCTGGGCGCAGCCGGCTATGTTTCCATTACTTTAATTACCGATCCAACATGGCTGTGGGCGCCGATGGTTGGCATTGGCTTCGCTTGGGCATCTATTCTATCCCTTCCCTACGCAATGCTTGCTGCTGCCCTACCCAGCTCTAAACTGGGTATCTATATTGGTATATTTAACTTCTTTATTGTTATTCCGCAAATACTTGCCGCCAGCGTGCTAGGTATTGCCGTGAGTTATTTTTTTGATGGGCAGGCGATCTACGCTTTAGTGCTAGGTGGCATATGCTTAATTATCGCCGCTATTGCAACATTAAAAGTAAATAACCCACAATAAGCCCGAGCAGCACAGAGCTACTTGCTGCCGCATGAACCCCTTATCGTCAGTTCCGCCGGCATCAAGAACGACTCAACCTGCCCGCCATCAATCAGCGTTAATAAGTAATCTACTAAAAGCTCACCGGCCTTCCCGGTATTTTGTCTCACGGTGGACAGTGGCGGATAGGTGTAAGCAGAGACGGGAATATCATCAAAACCCATGATTGCCTTATCGGTGGGAATCACAACACCAGACTCTTCCAATGCTTTCATTACACCAATGGCAATTAAATCGCTGGCGCCAAAAACTGCATCGAAATTTACTTTGTTTTCCAAAAGCCGCAACCCTGCAGTGTAGCCAGAATCCTCAGAGGTTTCCGCATCTATTTGCAAACGGGGGTCTAAGGCTATCCCCGCATCATTTAGCGCTCTCGCATAACCATCAAAACGACGTTTAAACTCGGGGCTTTTATCTGAGGTATCACCGACAAAAACAATGCGATTATAACCGTTGCCAAGCAAGTGATTTACCGCGGCCTTTGCACCATTGTAATTATCACACCCAATAAAGACACCCGGCTGGCCCGGCAAAACCGGACCCCAAGTTATAAAATGCGCTTGCGCCTGGCTTAACAAATTAAGTTTTTTCACATACGCAGTATAATCGCCATAGCCCAAAAAAATAATGCCATCTGCGCGATTAGCGTCCGCATACTCAGCTACCCAGTTGTCACTGAATTGCTGAAAGGAGATAAGCACATCGTAGCCCCGCATAGCGCTAGTACGCACAATACTTGCAACCATGGAAAGAAAAAATGGGTTGATCATGGACTGGTCTGTACCGTGATCTTCGCACAATAACAACGCAATGGTGTTGGATTGCTGAGAGCGCAAATTGCGGGCGTTCTTATCTACCTTATAGCTTAGCTCTTTCGCAATCGCTTGGATTCGTTGGCGGGTTTCTAAATTCACCAATGGGCTATCACGCAATGCTCGCGACACAGTCGATTGTGAGACACCGGCGCGGTAGGCGATATCAAAAGAAGTTGGCTTAGAGTCTTTCTTAGACATAATTATTATAAGGGCTATCACATACTCGTTAATTTTATTATGAACTGACTACTGAGCAACTGGAAAGAATACACTCTGTGGCAAACTCGCTAGGAAAATAGCCCTGTAGCAACGAAAATTTAGGCCCTATTATACCCTAGCGTTAGACATTTAGGCTTCATGAGCACGCCCCTTTTTACTCTTGGCGGTGTTGCTCTGCCTCAAATAGAATAGCTATTCTGCGCTGCCCAAATACCCCACACCCTGGCGAGCAGCGCCTTGCTAAACACCTTAATTGCCGTACCCCTAATACCTCAATATCAAACGCTATGAGTATATTTTTACTTCCATATTACTTCGATTTTTATCTGGATCTGTGACTACCGCTACCTTATCGATAGCTGCAATATATGAAGCACTTAGGCCAGCTGACTTAGCCCCTTCAACGACGTGTTTTTTATACCAGTCATAAGGAAGTAATGATTCATCAATTTTTTTTGCTACATACATCATTGCAACAATCACATCGCCATCAGCCCCGACAACATTAACAGCTACCCTATCATAACCATTACCAACACCTTCAATTTTATCTAGTTTTAAAAGGCTATTAGAATCTATTTCAAAAACAACCCCTTCGATAATGTCTAAGGGGTTGTTAGTCTTATATGCATCACATTTTGCAGATGCATCTTGGCCAACCATATGAAATCTGAGATCATAGCCTTTCAATAAGTACACACCAAAGACTTTCGCATTCGCAATTCGACTATGAATTCTCTTTAACGACATATTGGAGCCGTATGCAAAGTATTTCATAAAAATTCCTCCATTGTCCAATTCAAAACCAGCAAAGCCAACACCACGCCGCCGTTTCACACGCCACTTTTAGTGCCCCAGCTGCGCCATTATTCCAATATAAATTAATAATTTGCAACACTAATAAGTCAGCATCCCTCGACAAAGCCGGGGCTTTAGTTTGCAAGGGGCTTACTAATGCGGAAAAAGGAAAGAATACACCCTACCCTTGTTTCAACCTAAATTAATCACTTGGATCGTAGCGAGGGCGTTCGAGGTTTCAAACAGTCACCGGCAAGGAGGCTGGTGACGAGCTTATACGGAAGTATTTACAGCGTGTTTTAAATTTGAAACGGCGTGTATTCGCTATTAATTATTCACGGGTCACTTTCACGCTGCTCGGCAAGGCCCGAGACACTTTGCCTAGCGGCTTTCTGATGTAAGCAAACAAGGCCTGCAGAAGCTAAGGCAGTCCAGGCATCAGCCCATTTATACTTTGCCCAGCTATTGGGCTATTGGGCTATTGGGAAGGGATGGCCGGGGTATTAAAGCGTCGGGAACGCTTGCATAAGCCCAGGGAAGGCCTGAGCGGCCTGGACAATGCGCCGGCCATCCCCGAAGCTGCAGCTAAATTAAGCACCATTCGCTTGCTAGATCGCTCTTTGCTGCGGTGCTTGGCGGCTCACACCACCATTCTACTCAAAAACATAATCTCGAAATAAGGGGTCTGGACGCTGCTCGCGCACTTCGAGCACCACGGTTTCGCTATATTTGCGCTTGTATTTGTCGATAGCTGTTACCGTAGCCTTGTGTACGCCATTTTCTAGATCTACAGGCAAGGCCACTTTCCACAAATGATTCGAGTTATCCACGTGCTGCCATTCGTCGCTTGGGCGCGGGCTAGATGGGCCGTTTGAGCTGCCGCCAAATAGTTCAAAGCCCTGGCTACGCTGATTGCCGGAGTTGCTCTCGGCAGCATAACGAAACACATACATCTGCTTTTTTAAGGCGAAAGGATCGAGGCTTACTTCGCTGCGCTGCATTTTAATCGCTTTGCGGCCTTCCAGCTTTAAATAAACCTTGGTTGCGCTGGAACCATTCCACACATTGGCGGTAATCTCGGTGTCGGCTAACTCATTCCTGGGCACAATGCGCGTATCGGCTAACTCGTTAATATTTAGCGGTGGTTTATCTTCAGCACCGGCTCTTAGCCAGCCGAGCAGTTCATCATACCAATGGTTAAAGGCCGGAGACAAAACGCCCACATTAATTTGCTTCTGTGGCGCCATACCGGTGGCTTTAAAGGTATCTCTGAAGCGGTTGCCATTAAATTCAAACACCAAATAACCGCGCTTGCCGCCAAGACGCTGATAAGACATAGGAATGCCCTCTTCATCAAAATCTCCGGTCCACCAAGAACCACAACCGGCACCGGCGATGATTTGCGGGAAGGGGCTTGCCGGAATATCCACACCCGACACATTAGGGCGCGCACCCTCGCCCGGCTCAAAATGCTCCAAGGTATGGGTATGTCCGCTCAATGAAAGCGCCGGGCGCCCATCAAGCAAGGCGTATAAATCTGCGGCATTGTCGGTTTGATGCTTGTTAGAACTTGAGTCGACAAAGGATACCAGGGGGATGTGTAAGTTAATTACGACGAGTTTGTCCATGGGCACATGGGCGAGATCGTTAGCTAGCCATTCCATTTGCCGCTTACTGATAACGCCATTGTAGGTGGCCTCGCTATCGCAGAAAGCGTGCTCTCCGTCGTAGTTGGTACAGGGGTATTGCACGTTGTCTAGCGTGACAAAATGTACCCTGCCTATATCGAAAGAGTAGTAAGCCGGGCCCCACTCACGTTTGAAGGTATCGAATGAATGCGCGTCGTTGGGCGCGTCAAAATCTAAATCGTGATTGCCGCCCACGTAGTATTGGGGCACGCCGGCAATACTCATAATTTCTTTGAAACGAGGAAACAAGCCAAGATCGTCACCCATTACATCGCCTTCTACAATTAAACCTTCGACATCACGCATATTCATGTCGGCAAACTCTTTTGCCAAGGTGTCGCGCACATAGCTAATTTCGGTGTTGCTATAGGGCTGAGTATCGCCAATAACGATCATTTTAAATCTATGTTTATATTTCGATTTAATCAGCGGAAAATTGATGGCAGCGGGAAGTGGCCCCGTGGGCTTTAAACCGCCAAAGCGAAGTGGGGGCGATCCATTGGGCAGGTGATGATAAAAAAATTGCGGCACGTTCATATCGTTAACCGGTACATCGTAGCCTGCAGGTTCAGTAATAAACAAGCTCATTCCCTCGTAGGCAGGGATTGAATAATAGCCATAGTCGTCGGTTGTCACCACGTCGACGCCGTTGGAGACAAGCACCCCAGCAATCCCTCGTTCGCGCTTATCAAGCGATCCGTTGCGATTTTTATCTCGAAATACCTGCCCTTGAGCCAAGCTTTGGTCGGTAGATTCGCCAATAGTTTCTACAATAGCTTTGTAGTCGACGTTACTGCCGTAGCTGGCAGGCGGTTTTGCGTAACTATTTAAGGTGAAGGTGAAGGTGAAGGTGAAGCCTAAGCTTAAGGTCAATCCTAAGCATAGGTTACAGAACAAGGCCGATCTAAACAATGTCTTCATTATTAAATTCCTTGTGGCAATTGGTTTGTGGCTGCAGAACACTTTAGTGGGCTTAATAATCTATGTAAGTCTTGTGAAGATTGGATTTCGTTTACATGTCGGAAAAAAGACAATTGAGTCTCACTGCATAAATAT
>JAHQVY010000159.1 GCA_019634095.1 Cellvibrionaceae bacterium | reverse complement strand
GCACAGGGCAATATGCTCGAATCGGAGCGTGTTAATTATTTAAATTGATTGCTTCGGTGCCTGCGTTCGCCTTCTCTAATAATACCAGTAAAACAAGGGCTCTGGCTAAGGTGCCTGGTTGAGTTTATCTAACGCTTTTACAGCTTCTTCCGAAAGATTGGTTTCCAAACTGGCGATTTTTAACAAGGTTTCTCTGTAATTGGGATTAACGCGTTCTTTACGGTAAGAGGCGCGGAATATCGCATCCTGAATTGCAAGCGTACGCGGTTGCCCCAGGGGCAGTTCTTCTAGCATGGCCGACAGGCGATCACCGCCATCACTGCGGTTGATAAGCTGCCAGTTTATCGAATTAAATAGGCGCGCTTTTTGTTCCGCTGTATTGGCTTGCTCGTAGTAATTGGTCGCGGCATCGAGGTCTGAATGCGCGAGAGTTTGGATAGCGCGCTGTTGCAGCTCCATGCGTTGTTGTTCATCTTCCACGCTATTGCTCATTTCCATAGCTAAGTCTGGGTTGGTCCTCGAGATGATTTGCAGTGTGTCCCGGTAGGTCTCTGGCGTTAGATCGCTCGATTGTATGCGCGCGACCAACTGCCGATTTTGATCAGCTGAACCTTGATAAAAGGCACTACTTAACATGTCTTTCAGTGAGTTGTTGACACTGGGGGTATCCAGGTTTTGAAAGGCATAATCGAGGGCGCTTTCGGGATCGGACACGGTCCACCCATTCAAGAAACCCCTGAGTGCCGTCTCCGCTTCTCGATCGCCAATAATTTGCTCAATGGCCCGCAGTGGTTGCTCTGGGTCGAGGGTGCCCCACTCTCGAAAAAATTGTTCTACTATGCCGTCGCGATTATCTTGATTGGGCACTTGTTCTAGGTTTTTCCAATATTGTTGCAACTGGCCGGTCTCAATCGCAGCATCCATATAATAGCGAATCATGCTGTGGGCTTGTCGCTGGTTCCCCGATTGCTTGTTTAAATAATTTAAATAGTTATCGGGATCTTGTATCGCCATTTCGGTAAACACCTTGTGCGCCTCGAAGCGGCGCCAGATGCCACTGGAGGCGTCTTCCATCATGTCGGTTGCGAGGTCCCAGGCTGCATACACATCTTCTTTTGCCCAGCCTGCCATGGCCGCTTCTGCTGCAATACCTCGCTCCCGGCCTTTGAGTTCTGCAGCCAGCTCGTAGGCGGCTCGCCCGTCGATTGAGCCAAATTTCTCAAAAAATACCGATATTGCCTTTCTTCTTTCGAAGGGGGCGTCAATCGCTTGAATATCAGAGAGAACAAAGGGGGCATCGGCGCTGCTTAGGGTTTCAAACACACGCTCCAAGGCAAGCAGTTTTTCTCGGTTTGACTTCAGCGCGAGAGCGTTACTAATTTGGTCTGCATAGGTGATTTCTGCAGCGAGCGCTTGGTCTTGATTTGCTAAACCTAAACCCAGACTATTCTTGGCGGCAGTTTTGCGCGGTGCTGTGGTGGTGGAAGCCTGATGTTCCCGGCTGTGATGCTGCTGGGCACTTCGCTGCAGCGCTGCGGGGGTATCCGAGATGCTCAATTGTTGGTCGCGAACGATAAAACCGATTATCACGCCAAGTGCCAACGCGATAGCAACAATAATAGAGTGTTTCATAGAACTTAACCTGTTAGATCCGCTCGTGAAGGCTTGCGGCAGAGGGTATCTTTTTTTTCCTAGAGAGTAATATAGTTTTTTCCTATTGCAAGCACCCTTTAGAATGGTTTTTTAAATCGGAGTTCAAAGCTTTTTGTCGCACTGTCGCCTCAGGCTTACAAACCGTTATGCCTCTAGCGGGCGGAATCGGCGTTTGTCATCGGATCGGCAAGTATTAGGGCAGCTCTTGAATGCTGCAGTTTCACGCGCAAAAAGCCTTGATTGCTATTACCTGTGCAGGTTTTTTGCGTTTAGTTAACACTGGGGAATAACGCTTTATGCCACATATTTTAGTTGTTGAGGATGAGCCCTCCATCGCGCAAAGTCTCGAACATGTGTTGCAGGCCGACGGTTTTAGCTGCCATTGTCTAAGCACCGGTACCGAAGCGATAGCCTACCTGGAGCAGCACGCTGTGGACCTCACTATTCTGGATATTGGCTTGCCAGACACCTCGGGCTTTGAGGTGTGTAAACAGCTGCGCACATTTAGCAATGTGCCGATTGTATTTTTAAGTGCTCGCGGCGAGGAAATCGATCGTGTGGTGGGTTTGGAAATTGGCGCCGATGACTATGTGACCAAACCGTTTAGTCCGCGTGAAGTTGTCGCGCGGGTGCGCGCAATTCTCAAGCGCGGCAGGGAACTCACCCATTTAAATCTTCAACTTGAGGCTGAGACACCCTTAGTGCTGGATCGCCAGCGGCACATATTCCGCTATTGTGGTACCGCGCTGCATCTGACCAAGGCGGAATATCTCCTGTTACAGGCCCTGCATCGGGGCGCAGAACAGGTGTTCAGTCGCGAGCAATTATTAGTGGTATTAGGCGTGAGTCAAACCGCGAATTACACGCGCAATATCGATACGCATATCAAAAGCCTGCGCGCTAAACTCAGAGCGATCAATGCCGAGCTTTCCCCCATAAAAACCGAGCGCGGCTTCGGTTATCGTTTAAGTTGGCAAGGCGTATGAGCTTATCGCTGCGGCTATTTTTGCTTTACAGTTTATTTATTGCCATTTGCGCTTATTTTGTGGTGGCGGTGGTTCGCGATGAAGTTAAACCCGGTGTTCGCCAGACAACCGAGGAGACGCTAGTGGACACCGCGAATTTACTCGCTGAGCTGTTAAAGCAAGCCCTGCGTGATGGCAACCTGGGCAGTGGTGCTTATCTGGATATTTTTAAACACTACGGCGAAAGACGTTTGAATGCCAATATTTGGGGTTTTGCCAAACAACGGGTTAATCATCGAATTTATGTCACCGACCATCAGGGCATAGTGTTGCTGGATTCCCACAACCGTGCGGTGGGCCACGATTACTCGCAGTGGAATGATGTGCATCGCACCTTAAGCGGCGAGTACGGCGCCCGCTCCAGTTTGGAAACCGTCGACGGCCAGCCTTCTACGGTGATGTATGTGGCGGCGCCGATTCGCGATGGCGATAAAATTATCGGCGTGGTATCGGTGGCGAAACCCAATGTCAGTGTGCAACCATTTATCGATCGCTCCAAGCGGCGTCTGGCCGTTTTTGGCGCGGCTATCGCGGTTTTGGGCTTGGTCTGCGGCGGCTTTTTTAGCTGGTGGCTGGGGCGAGAATTGCGTCGCCTGCGCCACTACGCGCTCACACTTAGCCAAGGTAAGCGTGCCAGTTTGCCGGCGAACGCGTTGCGAAGCAAAGAGTTGCAGCAGCTGGCCGGTGCCATCGAAGTCATGCGTCGAGAGCTAGACGGCAAGGTGTACGTAGAGCACTACGTGCAAACCTTTGCCCACGAGTTTAAAAGTCCTCTCACGGGTATTCGCGCAGCCATCGAGTTATTGCAAAGCCCCCTTGTCAAAGAAAAGCAGCAACAATTTTTAAGCAATATTGAACATGAGAGTGGCCGTTTGTTGCAGCTTATCGAGCAGCTGTTGCAGTTGGCTGCGCTGGAGCAGCAGCAGGTGCCAAAGCAGCCTAGCAATGTTCTGCTCGGCGAGTGCATTAATGATCTGTTAATGAATAATCACCCGCGTATCGCCTTAAAACAGCTTCGAGTGGACTGTGAATTTAACCCGCAGCTGTGGGTGTATGCGGAAAAGTTTTTATTGCAGCAGGCCTTAAGTAATTTGCTCGACAATGCCATTGCCTTTAGCCCAGTGCAGGGTCACATTCGTATTACTGCGGGGGCTGAGGGGGCCGCGCGCTATATTCGCATATACAACCGCGGCCCGGCGATACCTGCCTATGCCCTAAGCCGCCTGAGCGAGCGCTTTTTCTCTCTGCCCCGACCGGATTCCGGCAAAAAGAGTAGCGGCTTGGGTTTGAGTTTAGTGGCGGAAATGGCCAATCTGCATCGCGGCACCTTCTCTATTCGCAATATCGATGGTGGTGTGGAATGTGAACTGGCGCTGCCTCCATCTCCCGCGAAAAAACACACAATCAACACTTAGGCTTCACACTCCAGCGCGCCCGCCGTGTCAAGATCTTGTTAATGATTTGACCGGAGCGAAACTATGAATAAACCTTTATTGTTAAAATTTATTGTTATGGGGTTTATTACCCTATTGCTGCTCGTGCCTTTGTCGCTGATACACAGCATGATTCAAGAACGAGGGGCCTACCGCAACTCAGTAATGGCTAACATTGCCAGCAGTACCAGTCGCGACCAGCTCTTGGTTGGTCCCGTTATGGTGGTACCCTATACTAAAACCGTTACGCAGTGGCGCAAAACCGAGAATGACAAAGGCGTTGATGCTTACACAAGCAAGCAAAACGGCCAGCTATTCTTTTTACCCGAAACCTTGAAGGTGGCGGTGCAAATGAAAACCGAATTGCGCAAACGCGGTATTTACCAGGCGACGCTGTACCATGCAGCGATTAATATGCGTGGCACATTTAAGTTACCGCAAGACTACGGCATTGTTGAAGGCCTAGAAAGTTACACCTTTCAGACGCCGTTTTTGTTTATGAGTGTTTCAGATGTGCGCGGTATCAAAAGTACCATCGATGTGCGCTTCGACGGTGAGGATAAGAGCGTTGCACCGGGCACCCGGGTTGCGGCTTTTTCCAACGGGGTCCATGTGCCGGTAATGCAAAATATAGATCATTCCGAGCAAGCTGACGACACAGCGTTTGATCTGAACTTTCGATTGCAGGGCACCTCGCGCCTGTCCATTTTGCAACTGGGAAAGGAGACCGAAATTGCAATGACCTCCGATTGGCCGCACCCGAGTTTTCAAGGCAACTACCTGCCCAGCACCCACGAAATTGGTGAGCGGGGTTTTAGTGCAAATTGGTACTCATCGCACTTTGCCAATAATGTTCACCAATATTTGCCAGTTTGTGCGCGAGCCCAGCGCTGCGAAGATTTAATGGCCAGTGCTGCTCAAGTGGCATTGATCCACCCTGTAGATCACTATGTGAAAAGTAATCGCGCTATTAAATATGCCCTGCTGTTTGTCGGCTTAACTTTTGCCGGGTTTTTCCTATTTGAGGTAATGAAGCAGCTAAAGATCCATCCGGTTCAGTACTCATTGGTAGGTATCTCTCTAGCCGCTTTTTATCTGTTGCTGATCTCTCTGTCAGAGCATATTGGCTTTGTTTGGGCCTATATTGTGTCGGCGGCTGCCTGTATATTCCTGTTGGGTTTTTACCTGGTGAATGTATTGCAAAGTGCTAAACGTGCGTGGCTCTTTGCTTTGTCTCTGGGGCTGTTATACGCCTTACTCTACGGTGTTTTAGATTCTGAGGATTACGCATTGCTGATGGGGGCGATTTTACTGTTTGCGGTACTTAGCGTGTTTATGATTGCGACACGCAAGCTAGATTGGTATGTTGCAGCCAAAGAATACTTCCCTCAAGACAAGCAGGGCAAAGTCACATAAGCTACTATCCTGAAGGAAAGAAGGAATGCCTCGTGTTTCAAACCGTGACCATCTGGGACGTTGGCGCTTAGCTTATAACGACATCGTCACAGCGGGCGGGTTTGAAACAGGGGTATCCTTTTTTATGTTTCGGCTTAATAGCTCGTTTAAGGTTTTGAATAACTATGTTTTTATTACTTGTTTTTCTGGCATTAGCACTGGGTGTTTCTTTTTTGTGTTCAATTTTAGAAGCTGTGCTATTGAGTGTGACGCCGAGCTATGTTGCCAGCGAGCGCGAAAAGGGCAGTGACGCGGGCAGTCGCTGGCAGCATATTAAACAAAATATAGATCGCAGTTTAGCGGCGATTTTGAGCTTGAATACCGTTGCCCATACCATTGGTGCGGCAGGTGTGGGCGCGCAGGCAACCCAGGTGTTTGGCGAAGCTTATTTTGGGGTGATTTCGGGTGTGTTAACCCTGCTTATTCTCATTTTTTCAGAAATCATTCCAAAAACCGTAGGGGCGAAGCACTGGAAAGCTCTGGCGCCCCTTTGCATTCCGGTGCTGAGGTTTGTGGAATTGAGTATGTGGCCGCTGGTGGCGATGTCGCAGGTGATTACCAGCGTATTTGCCAGCGGCAAGTCTGCCCACGGTATCAGCCGCGAGGAGATCGCTTCGCTGGCTTGGATGGGGGAGGATCAAGGTATTTTAAAGAGCGAGGAATCTTCGGTTATTCGCAGTATTATGCGGGTTCGCAGCCTCACCGCAAAAGATATTATGACGCCGCGCACCGTGGTTTACTCCCTCGATGCCGCCAATACCGTGCAAACAGTTGTCGAGTCCGAGCCCAATTTGCAGTTTTCTCGCATTCCGATTTACGCAGAGCAAAGCGATAAGGTGGTGGGTTTTGTGCGCAAAGACGATATTCTCGCGCGGGCGGCCACTGGGCAGCATACCGTGAGTTTGCAAGCATTGCACCGCGAGTTACTCACGGTGCTGCCCAACACAACAATCCTTAACATACTGCAACAAATGAATGCGGGTCGCTTCCAAATGTGTTTGGTGGTAAGTGAGTTTGGTGATACGTTGGGTATTGTCACTATGGAGGACGTAGTTGAAACCATGCTGGGTATGGAAATTGTTGACGAAACTGACAGCTACCCGGATATGCAAAAATTTGCGCGAACCCTTTGGCAAAAACGTGCCAAACAGCGGGGGGTGCAGATTGACCAGCCCGCACCTTAAGGGGCTTGCCAGCCGGGGGGCCTTTGCCCCGTGGTTTGCGGCTTTGCGAAGCTTGATGGCATGGCCCGGTGTAGATGGCCCCACCCGTTTAATTGGGGCAAGGGGAGAAAAATGCTGTGAGCGAAGCTTGTCGCGGAGTTGCCTTCGGTGTGTAATTCAGACAAACTAATAAAAATTTAATTAATATATTCGTTGCTTTGTTCAATGGCCACAGAAAGACCCTCGAAAAAGAAAATGTCCGATATCGCCCGCCTCGCGGGGGTATCCGAGTCCACCGTATCGCGGGCGCTGGCCGGCAGTAAGCTTATCGCAAAAAAAACCCGCGATAGGGTGGTCGCCATTGCCAGGGAGCAAAATTATTCCATCAATAAGCAGGCGCAAAACTTGCGCCTGCAAAGCTCAAAAACCGTATCGGTCATTATTCCGGTGGTTCACGAGCCCCAGCAACCGGTATCCGATCCGTTTTTTCTGGAACTTTTGGGCGCAATTGCCGATGCGCTCACTGAACGTAATTACGATTTACTGTTGTCGCGGGTAAAGGCCGACGACTGGCAGGCGCGTGTATCGGGCCACAATTATGTCGATGGTCTGATTGTCATTGGGCAGAGCGCTATTCATCCAGCACTCGATGACTACGCCAAAATTAATACCCAGCCCCTGGTTGTGTGGGGGGCGAAACTTGCCGATCAGCGCTACATTACCGTGGGTGCCGATAATCTGCTCGGTGGCAATTTGGCGACGGAGCATTTGATCGACCGGGGGCGGCGGCGTATCGTCTTCTTGGGCGACCCCGCGCTGCCAGAGGTTGATCAGCGCCATGCGGGCTATCGTCAGGCTTTGGCGGCGGCGGGGATACACTTGCCCGAGCAGTACACGGTGAAGTGTGGTTTCAGTGTCGCGAGTGGTCATCAAGCTCTGGAGTACTTGCTCAATTCGGACATCGAATTCGACGCAATTTTCGCTGCCAGCGACCTGCTGGCCACCATCGCCCTCAAGCACTTGCACCAAAAGCACCTAGCGGTGCCCGAGGAGGTGTCTGTTATCGGCTTCGACGATATCTCTCTGGCCAATCACACCATGCCCGCCTTGTCCACGGTGAGCCAGAACATCCGCGCAGGGGGGCGGGTACTAGTTAACAATCTGTTCTGTCAAATGCAGGGCGACGATGTTGACAGTCAGGTGATCAAACCCACACTTGTCGTGCGTCACTCAAGCTAAGCATCGGTCCAGCTAAATATCAGTCCAGCTAAGCATTAGTCCAGCTAAACGCCATTCCAGCCAAGCCTTGAGCCGCTCGCAAATAGCGACTAAGTCGCTTTAAAGCCATTTTTTATAAAAATTTTATTCTCTACAACTATTTAGTTTAAATAGACTGAGCAGAAAAATTGCAATCGTTTGCAATAAATATTAGCATGTCGCAAACGATTGCAGTGGGGCCGCTCGTGAACACCTTCTGCTTCTGCGGCTTTGCTACACCGGATAATAATGAACAATAAAAGGCTCAGTTATGAAAACTAAAATGACCCGTAATTTATTGCATGTTGCCCTGGCCACCTGTGCTGGCCAATCGCTCAATTCCATCGCTCAAAACGACGAGACTCAACCGAGAATCGAGGAAGTGGTGATTACCGGCCAGTTGGTTTCGCGCAGCGAAATTGAAACCAGCCTTACCGTGTCTACCCTTTCGGCAGAGGATATACTTAAAACCTCGCCGCGCAATGTGGGTGAAATATTCCGCAGTATTCCCGGTATTCGCTCTGAATCATCTTCGGGTGAGGGCAATTTGAATTTGTCGATTCGCGGTGTGCCGGTGGCTTCGGGCGGCGCTAAGTACGTGCAATTTTTAGAGGACGGCCTGCCGGTGTTGCAATTTGGTGACATCATTGTGGGCAACGCCGATATCTTCCTTAAAGCTGATTCCACTTTGGCTCGAGTCGAAGCGGTAAAAGGCGGGTCTGCGGCCGCTCTGGCGAGTAACTCGCCGGCGGGTGTAATTAACTTCATCAGCAAAACCGGTGAAGAAGAGGGCGGCAGCTTAGCTCAGGCGATCGGCCTAGATTACGACTTTAGCCGCACCGATTTCGAATATGGCGGGCCGCTGTCCGATACCGTGCGTTTCCACGTCGGTGGCTTTTATCGCAGTGGCAAGGGCGAGCGAGAAACCGAATTTACCTCGGCAGAGGGCGGGCAGTTAAAATTTAACATTACCAAAGATTTCGACAACGGCTACGTGCGGGTTTATTACAAGCACCTGGATGATCGCACGCCGGCTTATCTGCCCATGCCGGTGGCGGTTTCTGGCTCGAATTCCAGCGCCTCCATTAGTGATATCGCGGGCTTTGATATCGGTGACGCCTCCAATATTTCAAAAGACTTGTTAAGTATTCAAACAGTTAATGGCCGCACATCGTCAATTGGCGACGGCTATAGAGCCAAATCGAATGCCTTTGCCGTGGATATGAGTTTCGATTTGGGCGACGACATCGTGGTTAATTTCAAAGCCCGAGAGGCGAAAAATAGCGGCTCGTTTACCGGTGCGTTTACTGCTGCAATCCACGATATGAGCCCAAGCGGCTTTGACATTGCGAGTATTTCCTCGGCACCTGCGGTGGCTACGGCCACCCAGCTGGGCACTTTAGACGGCGTGATTTTGTCGGAGCAAGATGCGCAGAACTTGAATGGCAACGGTTTATTACAGCGCATTCACACTTTCGATAGCGACTTATCAGACTTAAGCAATTCGACCATGGATTTAAATATCCGCAAAGAATTTAATGCCTTCAGCGTAACGGCGGGCTACTACCGCGCCAGCCAGAATATTGATGTGGAATGGTACTGGCAAGAGTATTTTCAAGATGTGTCGGAGGAGGCCAGCCTGCTGGATGCCTACGATGCACAAGGTAACAAGTTAACCGAAGGCGGCTTAATTTCCCACGGCACACCAGACTGGGAGTATTGCTGTACACGCGATACCGACTTAACCGCGAATATCGATGCGGTGTACTTGGCGGGGGATTGGAGCATTGGCGATGCGCTGCGTATCGATGCGGTATTGCGACAAGACCGCGGTGAAACCTTCGGCCACTATTCTTTCGCGCCCACCACCGCCGATACCGGGGGTGTCGATGTCGACGGTGACGGCGTGATTGAGAACGTCGAACAAGATGCGGCGGTGTTTGACGTGCGCAACAACCGCACCGTGATTTACGACTGGAGTTACTTGTCTTATTCCTTAGGTGCCAACTATCTGCTGCGAGACAATTTATCGCTCTACGGGCGCGCGAGCCGCGGTGGACGGGCAAATGCAGATCGGCTCGGCGACGGTGGTTTTTTTGTAGACGGCACTGCCGTTAGCGGTTCAGAGGAGAACGAAATCACCTCCTATGAGTTTGGTAGTAAATTTGAAGGCGATAATTTTGGCGGCTCTGCGGCGCTGTTTATGGTGAATACCGACGACGTTAATTCCGAAGGTACCACTGGCGGCGGCGAAGCCGCAGTGGTGCGTGAATATGAATCGACTGGCTTGGAGCTTGAGGGTTACTACAGTCGGGGAATTTTTGATTTACAAGGCAGTGTCACCTGGACCGATGCCGAAATTGTCGGTTCCAATAATCTCGCGCTAATCGGCAATACACCGCGGCGTCAAGCGGATTTAACCTACGCGCTGATCCCGAGTTTAAATTGGGACAGGGGCAGTGTCGCTTTGAGTATTATCGGTACCGAAGATGCACCGGCACAAGACGAAAATATCTTTTACATGCCCGGTTATACCTACTTTAACGTGTTTGGTAACTTTTTTATTAACGACGCCCTGAGCGTGGAGTTAAGTGTTAATAACTTAACCGACGAAATTGGTTTAACCGAATCGGACGATGGCGATATTACTGGTTTGAATTATATTCGGGCGCGCTC
>JAHQVY010000158.1 GCA_019634095.1 Cellvibrionaceae bacterium | reverse complement strand
ATGCGTGGTTTTTTCACTACAGTTTTGCGGTAATAGCCGGTGTATTAGATTTTTCCCTTTTGCTGCTTTGAGCGGGCTTAGTAATAGCGTTTCTCCCATGCTGGGAAGCTTGCTCTTGATGCCTGGCCGATTGCAAGTGATTATCAGTATTCGGCTTTTTTGTAGTTGTTGAAAGAGCAGGGCGAGGTTCTGAAACAGTTGGCGATCGCCTAGATGGCAGTCGTCTATCAGCACTATAATCGGTTTTTCCTCCGCCAGTACACCGAGTATGCTTGCCAGGTGCTTGGTGATAAAGCATCGTAAATCACGATTTTCCATGTCCGATTCGAAGTCTAAGCTGTGCATCTTAACGAGTTGTTTGCACGCTGCGGCAGAATTTAGATTGAGTTGCTTTAATTTTGCTACAGTGTTGTGTCGGATGTCTTTGGCAGGCGTGCCAGCCTCGATACTAAAGATATCGCTTAGCAGTTGATAAATGGAAAAAAAAGGACGGTTTTCCACGCAAAAAGTTTGGTAGATATTACAGTTCGAACAATGGTTTAACGAGAGAAAGTGTTTAACTAGTCTACTTTTTCCAAGCCCGGCATCGCCAATGATGTTTATGTGATTTAATCGGCCATTTTTCGAACTCAATAGTGCGTCGGCTAAGCGCCTCAGTTCTTTAGGTCGCCCCATAAATGGCGTAAGCCCCATATGCTCCCGCGCTTGGAATCGGTTTTTGATCTTGGATGAGCCCTTAATTTTGTAAACTGAAATACATTTTTGTTTGCCTTTAAGCTTAACATTGTTCAGTCGCTCGGTAACGAAAAAGGGAAGCTCGTGCCGCAGGGTATCGACACTCACGATGATCTCATCTTGCTCTGCTAAATCGGACAAGCGCGCGGCAGTATTTAAGGCGTTGCCAGCGAATTTGTATTGGCCCTGAATACGGTCGCCGGTGTCGGCAACGATATAACCAGCATCAATGCCAGAGTGCATTTTTAGTTGGAAGTTTTTGGGCAATTTGTAGTGGCGCTGGGCATTGCGCACCTCTCGGTGCAGCTCTAATGCTGCTGTGGTGGCGTTGTGGATCGCATCTTCAGCGGGCTTGGGGAAGCCAAATGCCGCCAATATGCCATCACCGTGAAATTGGTTAAGTAAACCTTTGTTCCGGCCAATAGCGTGCTCGGCGATTTTTCGAATTTGCGCAATGATTTCTGCATAGAATTCTGCGTCGATTTTTTCACACAGCGACGTTGATGAACATAGGTCTGTGAATAAAATAACCGCGTAGCAGCGTTGAATAGACATTCCTTTTCACCCTTTACTTCATTTCATCAGTACACCCCGAAACCGTGCTTAAATAGCGCTCATAAGCGGTTTTAGGCTTTGTGAAAGTTTTTACCGCCACGCAAGTGCCGTTGCATGGTCGATATAGGCAGGCAGCTGAGAACCCAGGAGTTGTTGTCGATATGCACCGTGACGTGAGGGGTATTAAGACAACGCAGGAGAAGTTGTCGAGTATGGCCACCGCGCGGGATCTTAGTGTTTAAATTAAGCTAACTGGCGATGCATCCGAACTAGGCCCTTAGAAAACGACAAGATGAAAACACTAAGTATAAGCCCTAAATGGACGTATGCCCGCAGCCATTGGGTTATTTATCGGCCTTTTGAGCTCGCCCCTTTTGCCCTTGACGGTATTGCTGCGCTTTAACTAGACGGTATTTCCGGTTTGCCCTGCTACCTCGCATCCGTGCCAGTACGGCCTTGACAAGCACCTTAATTTAACCATTCCCAACACACAAATGCTGCGGTCTTACCTTGGGTTACACGATATTTTTCTTCACTGCCTGCTTTTTAGTATTAAAAAAGTACTCATATATCTAATGCTTTGGCTGGTGATGTGATAGTACTTTAGAAGGGGGGTGATTGTATACCTCAGGCTGCTAAATAGGTTAACAAAAAAATGATTAGGTCTATTTTTAGGTTGATAGGTGGCTTGGCAGCTATGGCCTAGACACTGGCCGCCTTCAGTGTTGATTTTTTAAACTCGCGACAAAATAAATTGCCAATAGACGGGGCCGAGCATGCTCAGTAGCACTAAACCGATTAAGGAGAGCAGGCTACCTGTTAAAAGCATATCGCGGCTCGATATGGCGCGGGAGCTGAAAGCGATAGCGTTGGGAGGTGTGCTTACCGGTAAAGCCATAGCCATAGAGCAAACTAAGGCCAGAGCGATCACCAAGGATAACAATTGATCGTCGGCCATTTTTAAATTGATAACTAATGGAATAACTAAGCCCGCGGTAGCCGTGTTACTCATTACCGTCGACAACACCAAGGCGACTGCGGAAAAAACCACTAGCAATACTATTGGTGAATGGTTGAGAGGGATGGCATTGACGATTAATTCACCCAGGCCGCTGGCTTTTAATGCGACGCCCAAAGCCAGGCCGCCGGCCACGATATACAACACATCCCAGGGCAGGCTGCGAAAGTCGCTGGTTTTTAATAGACCAAACCAAAAGCTAAAGATAATGGGTAGTAAGGCCACAGTACCGGGAGAAAAACCGATATAGCCCGATAAAAACCAACCCAGAGCAGTGGCAATAAATATAACCAGAGCGGCCCAGTGTTTGTTAGTAAAAGCTTCTGTGGTGGGCTTAGGTACTTTTAGCTGCAAAGTTCCGGCGGGAAATAGCTTTAACAGTGTCTGCCATAACAGCAGTAGAAAAATAAGTAAAAAAGGTAGAGTGAGTAGCATCCACTTACCAAAGGTCATCGCGATATCGGTTTTGTTTAGATAACTTAAAGCGATAGCGTTGGGCGGTGTGCCAATTGGCGTGCCAATACCACCCAGGTTGCAGCCAAAGGGGATGGCCAATACCAGAGCTTTACGAAAAGGATGGGCCTGTGGAATATCTTTTAACAAGGGTAGTACTACCGTTAACATCATTGCGGTAGTTGCGGTGTTGCTTATCCACATCGACAAAAATGAACAGGCTAAAATAATACCCAGTAGGGTGAGGGCAGGGGCGCCATTGGTTTTTAGCAAAATCCAGTGTGCGAAGCGCAGATCTAAACCATATTTTTGCATTAGAATCGAGAGCACAAAACCACCCAAAAACAACAGAATAATATCTGAAAAAAAAGGTGCGAAGAATATAGCCTCGGATTGGATGAAATCGCTGTGTGTTAGCAGAGGATATAGCCAGATAATCTGCAGCGCCAAAATTAAAAAGCTGACAACAAATAACGGCACCCATTCCGTAATCCATAAAATGGACGCAATTAAGAGAATGCCAGCCGTGACGCTCTGGGCCTCGCCGAGCTGAGCACCGGGAATCCCCCAATAATGTACCCAGGTAACCACAATAAACACGATGCCGCAGGCGGCAAAACTTTTGGATTTAACGAATTCCATGTGTCACCTTTGTGCGCGGCGCAGTGGCAAATAGCCAGCAGCAAGCTTTTCGTGGGTTTCGGTGAGACAGATACAAGCGAATTTTTCCACAGTGGATCCCGGTAGTGAAACGAAGTATTTGGGGCGTTTGTGCTGCGCTAGCGGTAATTTCTGGGTAAGAAGTTTAGGCTCGTGACCGGCGATGGCCGACAAACAATATCGCCATCGCCGCAGATAAATTGCAGTGTACTGTGCAGGCGGCGCGGTCTATTGATTCACCTCAAAGCAAAGTGAGTATGGGGGGGGAAGTTTGTAGTGTGGATTGGCGAAAACTTCGCCAATCCACCTGCTTTGTTTATATGTTTATGAAAGAACTTACAAATTGCGTAGAATCGCCAGCGGTGGTGTGTTGACTACGGCCCGCGAGGATAGCCAACCGACGAGGCCAACCGAAAATACACCCAGCGGAATCGCGGTTAACCAGAGTGACCAGTGAAACTGAAAACCGAGTTCGAATACATAGGTTTGAAGGAAAAATAGACAGGTTTCTGTGCCCACGGCCGCAATTAAGCCCGACAATCCACCCAGAGTGCAATATTCCACCAAGAGTTGATTGCGTACTAGGGCGCGTTTCGCACCGAGCGTACGTAAAATAGCGCTCTCGTGGAACCTGATATCGAGTGTCGATTGAATGCAGGTGACAAATACCAGGGTACCGCTGGACAATACTAAAATAAGAATAAATTCGATGGCTTGTGAAATTTGCTGAATAATGCGCCGCAACTGACCAATCATTTGGTCGACTTCGATAATGGAAATGGTGGGAAATTTTTGCGCCAGCTTGTTAATAAACAGTTTTTGATCGGGGGCTAAATAGGCACTGGTTAACCAGTTCGTTGCCGTGTTGTCTAACACCGGTCGGTTAAACACCATAAAGAAATTGGGGTTCATGGAATCCCATTCAACGCTGCGAATACTGGTGAGGCTGGCGGGGAATGTTGAGCCGGCGACACTGAATGTAATCGTGTCACCCACTTCCAGTTTAAGACCCTCCGCATATTCTTTTTCGGCGGAGACTTCAAGGAGATTGTCGTCAGTCACCGGCGGGCTTTCACCGTGCCAGCTTCCCGCCACCACTTTGTTGTCCTCTCCCAGGCTAGTGGCCCAGGTTAAATTGAGTTCGCGGCGGTAATTCATATTTGATTCTGTATTCTTAACGATGTCTTTTACCTCGGTGCCGTTGATGTCGATAACTCGACCGCGCAGCATCGGATAGAAGGGTTGCGCCTCAATGTTCGACGCGGCAAAAAGCTGTTGGGTTTCTTCGAGCTCATGGTTAAAAATATTAAAGATAAAGTGATTTGGGGCGTTGTCTGGTAGGGTATCGCGCCACTGATCAATAATACTGGTGCGCACTAAAATAAGGATGTACATCAACATCATTAAGGTGGCGAAAATCATGATTTGCACCACATTAAAAGCGCGATGGCGGTAGAGGTTGGCAATGCCTAAACGCAATGACGGGCCGAATTGCGGGCCGAGAGATTGGGTGAATTTGATAAGTAGCCAACTCAGCAAACTGACGCAGAGCAGACACAGTGCGGAGGCGGCAAACAATATACCGGTAAGTTGAAGGTCTTGGGCAAACCAGTACACCAGCAATACAATGGCGAAAAACCCGATAGTAAAGGCACTGCGCGCGGCAAGTAGTTGCGAGTGAGCAGCCTGCTGTAAAATTTTAATCGGTGGTACTAGTCGCAGGCTGAATAGCGGTGGGGCAGCAAAGGCGATTAGCGAGGTTAAGCCGGAAACCACGCCCACAAAATAGGCGCTGGATGAGGGGGCGGACAGAGTCTTGGGCATTAAATCACCCAGTGAGGTGATAATAACTTGCTGCAATAATTGCCCCGCAGCCACGCCGACTGCAATACAGAGTGCGCCGACGATGAGCAGCTGAATTAAATAAAACTGTGCTATGTCCCGAGGGTTAAGGCCGAAGGTTTTGAGCAGCGCCACCTGCGCAACGTGGCGCTGTGCGTAGCGCCTCGCCGCTAGAGCTATGGCCAAACCGCAGAGTACTACACTCAAGCTGCCGGCTAACAATAAGAATTTTTCCGCCCGTTGCAGGGCGCTACCAATACTCTGATTGGCGGTTTTGGCTTCGGCCCAATTGGCATGTTCGCCGAGTTTCTCTTTGAGCCAAAGGTGGTATTGCTCTAGGTCTTTCTCTTTGCCAGCCAGCATTAGGCTGTAATTGACGCGGCTACCGGTTTGCACGGCGCCGGTTTTGACCACATCGTCGCTATGGATGAGCGCGCGGGGCGCCACGCCGAAAAAACTCTGGGTGTCGTCGGGTTCGCGGATTATGGCCTGGCTAACCGTGAAACTGGCTTCGCCAATATTGATTGTATCCCCCACCTGGATTTGCAGGCCGGAAAATAGGCGCGATGCCAGCCAAACCTCCCCTGGTGCCGGGCCATTGCGCAGTGCTGTGGCCTCGCCGAAGGCTTGCTGCGATACCTGCAGTTCTCCTTTGAGTGGATAGGTGCTGGACACGGCTTTAACCGCGCTGAGCTGCATCTTGTCGCCGGCAAAGGCCATTGCGCGGAAGCTGACCGCCCGAGAATGCCGCAGTTGAGCTTGCTCCGCTTGCTCGATCCAGCTCGGTTCGAAGGGCTGTGAGCTTTGAATACGGGCGTCGCCTGCAAAAAATACCGCGGCCTCACTGCCAATGGAGTTTTCTAGGCGGCTGGTGAATAGGCTAATAGAGGTGATGGTGGCGGTGGCCAAAATAATAGAAAACAACAGAATATTGAGCTCGCCACTGCGCCAGTCGCGCAGCAGGAGTTTTAACGCTAGTTTCATAATGTCACTTCCGAGCTTGCCTGTGACAGTTCCCCAGCGTGCATCACAAATTGACGGTCGCAGCGGGCTGCCAATTGCTGATCGTGGGTGACAAGTACCAATGTGGTCTGGGTTTCTTTATTTAACGTGAACATTAAATCGGCGATGTGTAAACCGGTATCGGTGTCCAAGTTTCCAGTGGGCTCGTCGGCGAACAAAATGGGTGCCTGCGAGGCAAAAGCTCTGGCCAGCGCTACGCGCTGCTGTTCACCGCCAGACAACTGGCTGGGGTAGTGGTGTTCTCTCTCAGTCAAGCCGACGCGCTCGAGAAAGGCTTGGGCCGAGTTATGGGCCGCTTTGTCGCCCCGCACTTCCATGGGCAACATGACGTTTTCCAGGGCGGTAAGGCTGCTCAGCAACTGGAAATTTTGGAATACAAACGCCACTAGCTCGGCGCGCATGCGGGCTTTGTCTTCTTCATTCAACTGGGTAATTTCACGTTGGTTTAATATAATCTCACCAGAGCTGGGTGAATCGAGACCAGCCAACATCCCCAGTAAGGTAGATTTTCCGGAACCCGACGCGCCAATAATGGCAGCGGATTCGCCGGGCTGAATTTCGAGGTTAATGCCCTTAAGGATTTCCAAAGTACCCTGGGAAACAGGTACCGAATGGCGTATATCGACGGCTTTTATCATGCAGAATACAAGAGTTTATTTGAAAATAGTAAGGGCGCTGTGTTGCGCCCTTTGCGTGTTGTTATCTACCAGCTTAACCGCTGCCAGAGCCGCAGTAGGCCACGATTCGGGTGAAGCGCCGGTCATACTGGTTGTTGGCGACAGCTTGAGTGCCGCATACAATTTAGCCGAGGAGCAGGGGTGGGTGGCCTTACTCAGTCAGCGCATGGAAGCTTTGAAATACCCCCACCGCGTTGTCAATGCCTCGGTGGGTGGCGCCACCACGGCGGCTGCACTGCAGCGCTTTCCAGTGCTGGTAAAGGAATATAAGCCCGCCATGGTGATATTGCAAATTGGTGCCAATGATGGCCTGCAAGGCAAGCCGGTGCCTTACATTACCGCCAACATAGAAAAGTTAATTCTTCAGGCACAAGCCGGCGCTGCGCAAGTGTTGCTAGTGGGGGTGCAGCTGCCCCCCAATTTTGGCGCGAGGTACACGCAACCGTTTTTTCAACAATATCAAAGCTTGGCGACGAAGCATCAGCTGGCCTATGTGCCGTTTTTACTGGAAGGGGTTGCAACCCAAAAGGAGTTGATGCAAAAAGATGGTTTGCACCCAACCGCAGAAGCCCAACCCATTATTCTGGATGTGGTTTGGCCAGTTTTGCAAGGTATGGTGAGCCATAAGGCCTCCGCCGACTAATGCAGCAATGCAGGCTACTTAGCCTAAATACATCATCGCCTGAATGGTCGCCGCGGCGTCGAGCCCTTCATACAACTGCACGAGTTTTTCATCTGTTTCCGAGCATGCTGCCAGGTGCAAAAGCTAGGAGCATAAGTGCCTGAGTTGGACCAGTGTCGAATTCAACGTCCGCTGCTTTTCTCGATGCTTTTCTGTGGGCTTGCTCCACAGGCTTTGTAAAGGCTACCCTGTGGATGTACGCTTCTACACGTTTCTACACCAACACGTTCCTACACCAACTCACCAAAAACCAGATTATCGCTATGCGTGCTGTCGGTGGATGTGCATGCGCCATGGGATTTTCTTTGCATATTAAGCATATGGGCGTAACTGCTGCGTAACCCGCGACGGATCGCCATTTGCCTCTCTTCATCGGACGGCACTGAACAGGCGAGTTGCTGCAGGGTATCAGTGAGGGTTTGGTTAAGCTCTTGTAGCAGAGTAATGGCCTGTTCACTTTGATTTTGCTTGTCGAGTAAGTCGGCCAAATTTTGATAACTCACAATTAGCGACCAAACCGCTTCATCGTGGTCCAGCCAAGCGTGAAACAGTTGTTTCGAGCGGGTGAGGGCCGAACGATATTCCCGCTCGGCATCGAGGTAATGCTCGTTGCCGAAACAGCGGTTTCCCAACTTAATATGTTTTTTCCACACTTCCATTGTTAACCTCAATTGAGCAATTTAGTCAGTAAACCCTAGCTACATAAATTTTCGGCTCAGAACCGCCTCGCTGCTTCTAAAGCAGTCTTTCTAGCGCCGTACTCGATTTTTTTCGAATTCACCAAGAATCATTTGTGTTTGCCGTATAAAATCTCAGTGCAACGCTATAAATGCTGCGGTAAAAGCTTCCGCTCCCCGCTCACGCCCAAATCTTTGTAGACACTTTGTAGGTACGTTGTAGACACTTTGTAGGCAGAGCTTCTGAATCCAATAATTTATGCAACGTTAGGATAAATACAACACTGCGGGATAAGCCACGGCAAATCATTATCCTAAGTTAATCATTTGAATCT
>JAHQVY010000157.1 GCA_019634095.1 Cellvibrionaceae bacterium | reverse complement strand
ACTGAACCTCAGCATGAGCCAACAACTCTTTAAGGAAGCAGTCAGCGATGTGCTTGAACGGATAAAAATTTTTTAATTCTGCAATAGACAACATGGGAAATCACAACCTTAAAGAACAGGCCGCAATTTTCCGCTTTTACGGATACATTATCCGGGTTTGAGTTCACGTCATAAGCAACAAGCTGCAACGGGTTAAAAGTTACGCGAATCGCATCAAAAGCTCAGTGGAAAATCGAGAGGTAACTCACACCCGATTAGCATGCTAACGCAGATAAATAAAACAAAGTTCTGCAGAAATGAGCGCATGCCTTCCGGGCTGGCTACAAACAAACTCGGAAAAACCCGCAAGTTAAACCGGAACCCTCCACACGGAACAACTGGAAAAAGGAGCGATACGCGGTAAGATTATTGTTAATTACAATTAAACTAATACTTTACAACTATAACGGTATACCACATTGCACAAATAAGGTGACGACCAATACCCAGCTAAATTAAGCTTTTAGAAATCGGTCAAACAGGGCCATTAAGTAACTAAAGTCTTCCGCACCTGCCAGCTCTCGAATGGAGTGCATTGCAAACGTAGGCACCCCTAAATCGATGACCTCTATCCCAGAATTAGAAGCTGTTAGAGGGCCAATGGTAGAACCACAACCCATATCAGCGCGAGTTACAAAGCTCTGCAACGGCACCGCTTTACCCCCAGACTTCGCCACACAGCGCAACCAGGATGCACCCTTGCTACTGGTGGCATAACGCTGATTGGCATTAAATTTCAAAACCGGACCGCGATTTATGATGGGACCGTGCCCCTCATCGTGCACAGAAGGATAATTGGGATGAATGCCGTGAGCGTTATCGGCAGATATCATAATGGCCCTTCGCAGCACCTGCTGGCGAGCAATATCATGAGGATAGAGCCGCACCAAGACATCATTTAACAAAGTACCGAGAGCACCACTGCTAGATCGGCTGCCAATTTCTTCGTGGTCGTTACAAACTACCAGGCTGGTTCCAGAACCGCTGTAATTTTTAAGCGACCAGATCGCGACAAAACAACTTAACAAATTATCCAGACGCGCGGAGGTGATAAACTGATTATCCATTCCGACCAGGGCGGCGCGTTGGGTATCATACAAACACAAATCGAAATCCAAAATTTCAGCAACGTCAGAGTTTTTACTTTGCTCTAGTCTTATTTGACGCTTCAACAAATCGCGAAAAGCCGGCAATTTATCACCGCCAGTGATAATGGGTCGCAATTCTGTTTGTGGATTAACCGATTTCTTGCCGTTAACATCGCGATTCAGATGAATCGCCAGACTAGGAATAACTGCCACAGGACGCCTAAAGTTTATTAAGCGCGAGATTAATTCTCCATCGTCGTTTAGATAGCTTACTTGCCCCGCAATAGACAAATCACGATCAAACCAGGGGTTAAGTAAAGCGCCACCATAGACTTCTATACCGAGTTGCAAATATGAATGTGCCGAGCGATCGGGAAGTGGCGTAATTTTAAGACACGGACTGTCAGTGTGCGCGCCAATAAGTCGCAGCGGACAATTTTCAATCTCATCTTGGTCGCCGCAAACAAAAGCAATAATTGATGCACCGCGAATAACATAGTATTTCCTGGCACGCTGCAATACCCAAGAATCTCGTTCGCACAATTCGGTGAAACCTTCCTCATCCAACATTTGCTTAAGATTCTCTACCGCATGGAATGGGGTAGGTGACGCATCAAGAAAATCCAAAAAATCGTGAAGAATCGACAGACTCAAAGTAAAGCTCCCCTCATTTAGACCACGGAGTATGCGAGAAAAAACAACGCAACACCGAGAATTAAACGATAAATAACAAAAGGCAACATGCCAATTCGGTTTATAAAACCCAAAAAATAATGTATGCAAAGATAGGCGCTCACGGCGGAGATTGCGATACCCAAAAACAAAGCGTTCCAATCAACGGCATCCTCGGTTTCGATTAATGACAAACCTTTAAAGCCGCCGCTTAGCAAGATAACGGGAATCGACATTAAAAACGAAAACCTGGCGGCGTCCATACGGGAAAAACCCAGTAATAGAGCCGCAGAAATCGTTATGCCAGACCGAGAGGTGCCGGGTATCAATGCAAATGCTTGCGCAATACCAATAGCGAGAGCAAACATAAAGCTCATTTTTGCCAAATCGAGGCTTTGGCCAGCCTTGGCATCTGAATACCAAAGAACCAAACCAAACAAAATCGTGGTTGCTGCGATAACGGTCATCGAGCGCAAGTGCGTCTCAATTAAGTCTCCAAATAGCAACCCCACCACGCCGGCGGGAATTGTCGCTAATATAATCAACCAAGCAAGACGAGCATTATCGCTCTTCTTCAAAAAAAATACCGAGCTAAGCCACCCGGTGAGCAACTCAGCGACATCTTTGCGAAAATAAACCATCACAGCAGCTAAAGTGCCAATGTGAACAGCCACATCGAAGGCCAACCCCTGATCTTGCCAGCCGAAAAGCTCTTTGGGGAGGATTAAATGAGCGGAACTAGAAATTGGTAGAAATTCTGTAATCCCTTGAATCAAAGCCAAAACAACAACTTGAAAACTATCCATCTAAAACCCTTATCACTACGTATATTTAACAATCAAAAAAATCTAAGCACCCGGGTAAGTTAATCAATTAAACATCAACCAAGCACATTCCGACCACCCCAAAAGCTATTTATTGGAACCTTTGGGCTCGTAATAATATTAAAGGAGGGCGATTGCCATGCAATATTAATATCGGGTTAATGCCGCAATAAACCAAGGGTTTACGAGAGCACTTAGAGTCGAGGCTTTCTATCAATGCACTTAATCTCAGGCGTGAAAATCATTGGATCGAGGTGGCCGCTAACACAGATGGTTAATACCCCACAGCAATTGATAATTAGGGCACAAGAGTGCGCCCTTTGGGGACCTTGGCCGTGTTGCTCCGCCTTATAAATAGAATGGCTACTCTGTGTTGCCCTAAGGTCTTCATGCTTGTGAATAACGCCTACTCACCAAAAACCCAAATTGGCCCCCCGCCAAACATCTAAAATTCGAGCGCCAGGGGCATATTTGACAAAACTTTATGTTCGTAGACGCTTGCGCTTTTCCCAAGAAACTTGGTTGCGCAAGTATAGCGGCTCAATAACCTCACCTGGCTGCAAGGCACTAATTAATTGCCCATTAGTTACTGCATTTAAGCCTTTCAAAATCACAGCCGATGCTCTGGGCTTAAAACCCTCAAAAAATGACGAATCCGTTAAACGACTTTTATCAATAAGCGCACACCCATGGCCAATACATAGAATATTTTGTTTAATCGCTTCTATTTCTTGCTGGACCACAGCAACCGACGCCACACTGGGTGCAGTCAGTTGAATAAGCCCAGTATCAGCAGTGTTTTGAAAAGCGGCCCAATACAGCTCGCCCATTCGAGCATCGAGCAGCGGCACAATCACCTGCCCCGGCTTAATTGGCAACTCCGCTGTAGCTTGCAGCGCCATCGCTTCGAGCGTCGACACCGTAAAAACGGGCAACTGCGCGCCATAGGCCAACCCCTGGGCAATCCCTACACAAATTCGAATGCCGGTAAAGGAACCCGGACCATTGGTTAGCGCGATAAAATCCAGATCCGATAACGATGCTCCGGCAGAATTTAACAGTTTGTCTATTATGGGTAAAATAACTTTAGAATGGGAGCGGGGCTCCTCGCAATACTCAAGCCAATCTTTTTCTTTGTAGCGCAGCGCAACAGAACTTACTTCCGTCGATGCCTCTAGAGCTAATATATTCATTCTGGATGACCAAATTCTGGGCAGGCTGGCGCCAGCCAACAAAAGCACGCATTTTATAGAAAAAGTTCCCAGAAACACAAAAGCTCTCGCATCACATAGATTTGAGAGCTTTCATTAACAACATCCATTTAGAAGAAACTTGCGTCCCTCTAAGCTACTTTTTTGGCGGTCGACCTCTGCGTTTGGCAGGTGCCGCAACTAACCTGGGTTTTGGGCCGCGTTTTTTGGCTGGGATTGTTACCTCCGTCAATACCGCAGGACTAGCAGTGGTAACGGCAACCTTTTTAGGCCTACCTGCACGCCTTACCTTACCCTTAGAAGCAGCCTTTTTCGCTGATGCTGCAATCTTAGCCTTAGCTTTCTTTTCCGCTGCTTTTACTTTGGCGGCAGATTTGCGCTCTGCTGCTTTAAGCTTGGTGGCATCAGTCGCTGCACGGCCCTTGCTCCAACGAGCAGTAAACGCCTTGACGGCTTTATCTAAATCCGCCTCTCTTTTCTCTGCCAATTTGGTTTTCAAAGCCTCTAGCTTCTCACTGGCGGCAAGTTCAACCGCCTTTGCAGCAGCCAAAGTTTTCGCCTCACTCAGCACTAATTTTGCTTGAGAAAGCTGAGCACGAGCAGCACTGAGCGCCGCTCTAGCCTTCGCCGATGCCACTGGCGTTTTAGCTTTCGCCGCCCGTTCGGTGGCGGCATTTAATTTCTCCGCCGCCTTATCATAAGCAGCCTGGGCTTTGTCAACACCTGGGTCAGCAGCTGCAGGGGCCGCAGCCACTTTCTTTGCCGCTGGGCGACCGCGCTTTGCTGCCGGCCTTCCAGCTTTTGCCGCAGGGCGGCCTCTCTTTTTTGCTTGAACCATCAGTTTTCTCTCCTCAGAAGAAAATGGGCACTACTCTTTCCACTTGAGTAACTACCCGTACACATAGCACCTAACCGACGCCGCTAGCGTCTAAAAAGAATATTATTTTATATTTTAAGATTTTGCACGTTTTTAATGACACTTTTTTCGTTTTTTTTTAGAAAAACTTAAAAAAAAACACAATTTTTTTCTCAGCGGAGGGGAGATTTTACAAAATTAGGGTTATCACATCAGAATTTCACGGCCCAGGTATTGGAAAAAGTACATAGTGCATTCTGAATAAGTGAAGCAATTATACAAAAATCGCGGAGCCTCCCCTTTCGAAAAACGGAATTTCAAGCAGTAAAATTACAGCAGGCTATAAATGGCTAAACTAGCTTTTTCCACTCATCAGAAAATGCGCAAAATACTAACTCGGCGCCGAAAGTGAGAATTAAGAGTCGTTGGCGGAGAAATAGTACAAAAGCAATAAGCCCCCCTGCAAAGATACGAATCTGATATTACCACGCGACCTATTCCACTCTGCTTGCCCCTATGCCTTGGTTAAACAATTATAAAATCCGGCAGGTATCTTCACGATTCGGTCGATATGCTAGTCAATTTTCAGGCTAGCAAACCCCGTTTAATCTCAGAGAAGTCACATATAAGCAAATCCAAACCTTGTCGTATTGCCCCAAATTGAATCGCTAAAGTTTTTAACGACTTGAGGCAGCTAAAACAGCCAGAAGCTACCTTAGCTTTAGAGATTTAGGTGCTAGGCGCGCATCAATTAAGGCTCTTAGTAAGGCTCTATAACGCGGAATAGCCGTTCTAATGAGGGTTGCAGCAACACCGCTAAGCCAAGCACCCCAAGAGATATGCTCGCAAAGCTTAAATCTCAGTCGCTACGGGTATATCTAAAGTTCAACAAGAAATCACTGGTTAACGATCGATCCCTACAAAAAACTCACTCTTGCTGCCGAAATAGCCGCCTCATCAACAAAAGAGATGGCAGACACTTGACGAAGACTCAACCAAACCCTACACATCAGCGCCCAAAATAAATGGATAGTATTATCAGTAATGAGTAAATACGGCGGATTAAACCGGATACCCTGGTATTACGCGGTTAGGCATTTTACGAATGATTAATTGCGTAAGGCGGCGCAACATGGTTAACCCTACAGTGCTCACAGTGCAGTGAGCACCGTTTCAGTACACCCGAGGTATTAGACACAGAGAAGACGCAGCTTGGAGGTCGCCAACAATAAATAACCCACGAAGATAACGTATAAAAAGAAACCTATTTCGGCCACCCCCTTTTTAATTCAATTAAAAAGGCCAATCAAGACAGTTCAAGAGCTGGCAGATACCAATACTTTTACGATAGACCAGTCGTATCAATTATTGTGAAGGTT
>JAHQVY010000156.1 GCA_019634095.1 Cellvibrionaceae bacterium | reverse complement strand
TTAATTTAACTCAGTAAGTAAGAAAAAGTATCGTTTAATAGGCAAAAAAACAAGCGCAATGGGGCGCTTCAAATCGAAGGACAACAAATGAATCCGGTAATTAAAAAATTTCAATACGGTAATGACGAAGTCATTTTGGAAACAGGCCGCGTCGCACGACAAGCCACGGGAGCCGTATTAGTTTCTGTAGGCGACACCTCGGTGCTGTGCACCGTAGTCGGCGCCAAAGAGGCCTCCCCTGGGCAAGGCTTCTTCCCACTGTCGGTCCACTATCAAGAAAAATCCTATGCGGCTGGTCGCATTCCCGGCGGCTTTTTTAAGCGCGAAGGTCGCCCTTCAGAAAAAGAAACCCTCACCTCGCGGCTTATCGACCGCCCTATCCGCCCGCTGTTCCCCAAGGGTTTCCTCAATGAAGTTCAAGTGGTTTGTACAGTAGTATCGGCAGAAAAAAATGTCGATCCCGATATCGCGGCAATGATCGGTACCTCTGCGGCACTGGCTATTTCGGGCATTCCCTTCAGTGGCCCCATCGGTGCAGCTCGCGTCGGCTATAGCGAACAAGACGGCTACCTGCTCAATCCGCGCTACAGCGAATTGTCTGGCAGCGAATTAGATATGGTGGTTGCGGGCACCAAAGATGCAGTACTTATGGTGGAATCGGAAGCTAATGAACTGCCCGAAGACATCATGCTCGGCGCCGTGCTTTACGCGCACCAGGAAATGCAAACCGTAATCCACGCCATCGGTGAACTGGCTCGCGATGCCGGCAAATCGGTTTGGGAGTGGCAAGCGGAAAGCGAAAACAGCGCTTTAAAAGAAGTGCTACACAGCCACTTTGCAGACTCCATCGGCGTTGCCTACCGCATCACCGACAAACAAAAGCGCTATGACAGACTCACCGAACTGCGCAATCAAGCGGTGGATGAACTCAGCAATGCCGAAACAAATACTGCCGCGGACGAAGTTAAGAAACTGTTCGCCGCTGTTGAAAAAGGCATCGTTCGCTCGCGAATTGTCAACGGTGAGCCGCGCATCGATGGTCGCGACAGCAAAACCGTGCGCTCCTTGCAAATTGAGATTGGCGTACTCCCCAAAGTGCATGGTTCGGCCCTGTTCACGCGCGGCGAAACTCAGGCTTTAGTGGTATCGACCCTCGGTTCGGCGAGAGACGCCCAGATTATTGATGCACTCGAAGGGGAGCGCAAAGACAACTTTATGCTGCACTATAACTTCCCCCCCTATTCCGTAGGTGAGTGCGGCAGAATGGGCGCCACCGGGCGCCGCGAAGTGGGTCACGGCCGACTCGCGCGACGCGGTGTCTCGGCGATGCTGCCCAATGGAAACGATTTCCCTTATGCGATTCGCGTGGTAAGCGAAATTACCGAATCCAATGGTTCCAGCTCAATGGCCTCCGTTTGTGGCGCCAGCTTAGCGCTAATGGATGCGGGTGTTCCCCTGAAGAGCCCGGTTGCTGGAATAGCCATGGGCCTGGTCAAAGAGGGCGAAGATTTTGCGGTACTCACCGATATTCTCGGTGACGAAGACCACCTCGGCGATATGGATTTCAAAGTGGCCGGCACCGCCAACGGTGTCACCGCCTTGCAAATGGATATAAAAATCGAGGGTATTACCGAACAAATTATGGAAATTGCTCTGGAGCAAGCGCTGCAAGCTCGTCTGCATATTCTTTCGGAAATGAGCCGGGTGATTAGCAAGCCGCGGGAAGAGCTCTCCGACAATGCACCCCAGTTCAACACCGTAAAAATAGACCCAGAAAAAATTCGCGACCTAATCGGAAAAGGCGGTGCCACCATACGCTCTATTACCGAAGAAACCGGCGCCTCCATCGATATTGACGACGACGGTACCGTTAAAATCTATGCCGATGATGGCGATGCAATGAAAACCGCGGTGGACAAAGTAATGGAAGTAACCGCCGAAGCCGAAGTGGGCGCGGTGTACCAAGGCAAAGTGGTGAGAATTGTCGACTTTGGTGCTTTTATTAACTTTTTGCCGGGTAAAGATGGCTTAGTTCACATTTCACAAATCGCCCACGAGCGAGTGCAAAATGTCACAGACTATTTGCAAGAAGGTCAAGAAGTTGAAGTAAAATGTCTCGATATCGATCAGCGCGGTCGCATTAAGTTGTCTATCAAGGAGCTATTACCGGCCCCTCAGGAACACGCTGAAAACGACGGAGCAGCGGAAAACTAAATCTGCGGTAAGTGGCCAGTGAGCCGCCCACCGTTTAGCCGCAGCAAAGCCCGCTTCACCTAGCGGGCTTTTTTTTTACAACATCGGTTTTTGTCACCTTATAAGAGAACCCTGTGATTCGTATTCTTTTAGTCTTTGTGCTTTTCCTAATTCTAGCCGCTTCAGCACATGCACAACCTAAAATGGAACTTGGGCTCGGCTTGGGTGGACAATACCTAGCCGACTACCGGGGTTCAAAGCAAACGCAAAGTGCCGCCATTCCCTTCCCTATTTTTATCTATCGCGGCAAAGTTCTGCGCGCTGAGGGCGGCTCAATCAAGGGTCGCTTCTTTTCGGGCAAGCGCGTAGAACTCAACCTGAGCGCTGAAGCGTCATTAAATAGCGGCAGTGAAGACAACCCGCTGCGAACCGGCATGCCGCAGCTAGACTCCGCCTTCGAACTCGGCCCTTCTGTCAATATCAACCTCAGCGGCGAAGGCTTTCAACAAGGTTTTTCGCTGCGCTTTCCGGTGCGCGGAATCTACACCCTGAGTACCGAAAAAACCTCCTATATCGGCTACGCCTTTAATCCCAAACTCACTTGGCGCCAACCCGATATCTGGCGCGGCGTGCGTATATCGGCCAATATCGGCGCGCTGTGGGCATCGCGGCAATACCACGATTACTTCTACAGCGTAGACCGCCCCTTTGTCACCGATGAGCGCCCGTTTTATCAAGCGCGGGCCGGCTTTAGCGGAGTCTACTTTAAAACCAGTATCAGCAAACGCAAAGACAATTTCTTTTACGGCGCGAGCCTGCGCTACGACTACCTGGGCGCAACGGAATTCGAAGATAGCCCACTTCTAGAAACCGAGGGTTACTTCGCTGTGTCTTTAGGTTTTGGCTGGTTTTTCTGGCGATCAAAAGACTAACTCCCCTGCCCCCGCAAATTAGAGTATCTGGTATTTAAATGCCGCGCTGGTAGCGCAAGACGCTAGGTCTCGAAGTGTCGCCAATTAAAAAACACTTTATCCCCCGGCCTGCGCTGCGCTAACTGGCTGCAACTCGCTTTCGTGACACAGCCAATTTTGGGGTAACCGCCAATGGTTTGCCGATCGTTTAGCAATACAATCGGCTGCCCGTTAGCGGGAATTTGTACCGCACCCAGCGCAATGCCTTCCGAGATAAGTTGTTTACCGCGATAACTAACCGCTTGCCCATCGAGACGGTAGCCCATTCGGTCGCTCTCAGTACTCACCGTGTAAGTGGTGTGAGTAAATCGCTGTCGTTGAACGTCATCAAAGGCTTGCCACTGATAGGCAGGGTAAATATCGAGTTGTAAATCGGCGGCGTAATTGGGAATTAAAGCGTCGATTAAACACCTGCGCCACCGGTTTTTGTTTGCTCCCAGCGCGGCATAGGGTAAACACATACCCGCGGATATCGGCGCACCGCCATTAAAACCGAGGCCTTCTCTCGGCACCGAGGCGATACTGGAAAACAGCGCCGCGTTAAATAAAAAGCCGCCCAGCACAGCCAAGTAACTGCGCAAACCACTGGCGGGATAATTCAACCGCAAATAATCCCCCGCTTTGACCCGGTGGCTGCACCAGTTTTTTATTGGGCTGCCGTTTAACTGTGCTCGCATGTCGGCACCGCAAAGGGCAATTTCGGTAGCGTGGCAGAACTCAGCTTCGAAGGCTCCCAGGCAAATTTCCAAAACCGGCGCCGATTTAAGATTGCCCAACAAAGCATTCGCCCAATGGTAACTGTAGGCATCTGCCGCACCGGACTGACACAAGCCCAAGTGCTGCCCTCCTCGACGGCCGCGGTCTTGGGCAATGGCCAAAGCCGTCGCCTTGACAACTCGCAACTGGCCCAAGGGGCTCACCCTTGAAAATCCAGTAGCGACCGGCCCAACAGTTGCCGATAACGCCGCGCATCAATGGCACAAAAACGCACACTGTCGCCAATTTGCATGGGGAAAGCACCCTGCTCTGCCTCGAAGATACGCAGTGGCGTGCGGCCTATAATATTCCAGCCCCCCGGCAACTCCAGGGGATAAACCCCGGTTTGCGTATCGGCAATACCGACACTGCCTGCCGGCACCTTCGTGCGCGGGCGAGCTAAACGCGGCGCGGCAATTGCGCGATCCACCTCCCCCAGGTAGGCAAAACCGGGGCTAAAGCCAATGGTGTAAACGGTGTAACTTTTTGCCGAATGAATGTCGATAAGCTGTTGCGGCAGCATATTTTTTTTGCGGCTTAGCGACAGCAGGTCCAGAGCCATGTCAGCAGCATACAGCACCGGTATCACAAACTGCTGCGGTTGCGACGCGGCTGCAGCTGAGCTTGGCGTTGCCAGCAGGGTTCGCAACAAAGCGGCAAACTGTGCATAGCTAACTTTGTCATCGTCAAACACCACCAGCAGGGAAATATAGGCCGGCACCATATCGATAATCAGATCGCCGCAGTGCGCCAGCAAGCAATCGCGGCAGTGCGAAATACTGCTGAGCAAGCCCGCATCGATCTCCTCACCGAAGTAAATGATTAAGCTATTGTGGTTGAGCCGCTGCAGGTCGCGCATAAATAGCTATTGAGCCACTGTCTACTGCCGAATCACTGCAGCAGCACTCAGGGCCGCGGGGTTATCGCTGTGCAAGCACAGGCAATCGACGTTGTCGAGGGCCAAGCGCTCTCCCTCTAGAGTTACCACAAAGCCCTCGGCAATGTTTTGCGCCTGTTCAACCACGGCCGCCGGATCGCCAATAACCGCCCGAGGCTCGGCCCGCGAACTCAGCAAACCATTGTTGAGATAGCGTCGATCGGCAAAAGCCTCGAACCACAGGTCGATACCAAATTGGCTCGCACAGCGTACAAAGCGATCGACCTGAGGCAGCGCTTGAATCAACAGCTTGCAACCCGCCAATTGATTGCGACGCTTAAACGCCGCGACGCTGCGCAGCACCGTTTGATAAATACCTGGCCGCTGCATCATATCGTTGTACAGCGCGCCATGGGGCTTCACATAGGCCACCTGGGTACTGTGCGCGCAGCACAGGCTGTGAATAAATTGCAGCTGCTCGGCCAAGCTAGCGCAGAGCTCAGCTTCGCTTAAGTCTTGCGATAAGCGGCCAAAATTGGCCCGGTCGGGGTACGAGGGATGGGCGCCAATGGCCACCCGATTTTCAAGCGCTAAAACAATACAGTTTTGCGCTGTTGCGGCATCGCCCGCGTGGCCGCCGCACGCAATGCTGGCACAATCAATTAGGGGCAGTATTTGGCGGTCAACATCATCTAAACCCTCGCCGACATCGCAGGTGAGCCGCATAAATCGCAAGTGGTTAGCGACCATTCGCCACCTATAGGCTTAACAAAACCAGCAGCCAGCCAATACCGGCGAAGATCAAAGGGTCTTTCGACTTTTGCCATGTAAACAGGGCGTAAATATAGGATAGTGGCGGGACAAATAAGGTGGTTAAGCCCCAGGAATAGTCTTGCTTGAAGGAATCAATAAGCAGAATCACCCAGCTGGCAACGAGCAAAATAATACCGAAAGTTAATAAGGACGCTGACAGCGGATCCATAGGTTTCTCCAAAATAGCCGTTTCAATTTATTATAAAACAATCGCCCGCGAGCCGTTGCGGCAAATGCCCCTCGCGAGCCAGCTGCATTATAGTTAAAGTTCCAACAGAAAAGTAACCGGCCCATCATTGAGTAGGTCAACCTGCATATCTGCGCCAAATATCCCAGTTTGCACGCTCTGGTACTGAGATTTCGTCCTCAAAATAAAGCTGTTGTAGAGATCTCTCGCCACAATTGGCTCCGCCGATGCCGAAAAACTGGGGCGCAAGCCCTTGTTTGTACTGGCTGCCAAGGTAAATTGAGACACAATCAGCACCCCGCCGGCAATATCTCTCACACTCAAATTCATTTTGCCGCTACTATCGGCAAAGACTCGGTAAGCCAGGAGTTTATCGGCCATTTTATAAACCATTTGCGGTGTATCGTTTTTTTCAAAGCCCGCAAAGGCGAGTAGCCCCTGTTGGATAACAGCGCTTTGCTTGCCTTCCACCGTCACAGATGCCCGACTAACCCGCTGTAGCAGTAATTTCATTTCACCCCACCGTTTTTTTACTTGCTCTTTTTTACCTGCTCTCTCTATACATGCTCTTTTTTCTTACTCCAACAAAACCCGGCAACACTGTCGCTCGCCACGTTGAACGCACACTTAGGCCAACTTGCTACAACTTTTAGCCAAAATACCGCCAGCCAGTAAAACTCTAAGCAACATTTAGATTAGAATTAGGCACCGCCGCCAACAACGGTGCTGGGTATCATTTCTCGCGCTGAAATGTCGAGCCCCCTGGCAGGCAATAACTACAAAACCTTACACTTTTTACAAACTAGCGCTGGAAAAGCAAAGTGGCAACACGCACTATAAGCTTGCCGACACCCTTGGCCCTGCTCCAACCGGGAATACACTTGGAGAAATTGTTGTAATGATTGCAAAACGCACGCTCTCCCTGAGCATTGCGGCGACATATGTATACGCCTACCTCGGGGTATTTTGTTTGCTCGCGCTTTTGGGCCGCCCCTTGCAGGCCGAAGAAGGTGACGAGCCAGATCGCTGCAGTTCCGAGGAGCAGCTAGGCTGTGTGCCTATCGGAAAATGGCAAATAAGTCTCGGCTTAGGGATCGGCATGCGCGACAACCCGCTAGTGAATGGTGAAGAGACTCCCCTGTTTATCATTCCCAATGTACGTTACTACGGCGAGCGCTTTTTCTTCGATACCTACATCGGCGGCGTGACCTTGTTTGAAACCGATCGCAGTATGATAAACGCCATCGCCACCATCAGCTTTGACCAAATCTACTTTAGAACCAGCAATATCGGCAACTTCGCCCTCGAATCTGGCCCTTTTGCCTACGAGGCCAACAACGCCGATCAACAGAGCGTTCAGTCCAACGGCAGTGATCGCGCGGCTGTCGTTGGCGCGGATTTCATCGCCGAGGACGGCAGTGCCTACGATAGAATCGACGATCAAGTGCTCCAGCCCGATGAAATTATTGTCGCGGACAACTTACACAGTCGCGATACCACCTTGTTTGGTGGCTTCGAGTTGGCTTACTTTATTGGCGGATGGGACATCAGCTGGCAAATACTCAGAGACATCAGCAATTTACATGATGGCTTTGAGTCACGCCTGTCAACATCACGCTTTTTTATGTATCGGCGCAACAAATTTAGCTTCTCCACCGGGGTGACCTGGCAAGACGACAAAACCATGAACTATTATTGGGGAGTCGGCAACGCCGAAGTGGCTAACCCCGACCTCGCATACTTTCCCAACAGCGGCTATTCCCCCTTTGTCCGCATAGATTGGCGCAGAAAGCTCTTTAAAAATTGGTCATTGCAAACCACCCTGCATCACAAGTGGTTGAGTAATGAAATTAGCCAGAGCCCACTCGTCGAGGAAAACACCGTTCTAACGCTGTTTATTGGGGGGGTGTACCATTTTTAAGGGTATCAAGTTAGCCGTTTCGACACTTTTGATACTGTTGCCCATTAAGCATTACGCAGCAGAGCCAAAATCGCGAGCAGTGAAATTAAATATAAAACCGAGAATCTGTGTACTCGCTCAAGGTGAAAAAAATTGCGAAGATAAAATTAATATCCGCTGGTCTACCAAAGACAAACACAAGCTATCTGCCTGTTTATTTAAAGGCGAAGCGACAATGCCAATCCGCTGTTGGCAAAACCGACGTTCAGGTATTTACAAAATCGCCATAGAAACCGACCGCAGCTTGATGTTTACTTTAAGGAACAGCTCTGAGGAATTGCTGTTGGCCCAAAAAGAATTTGAAGTTGTTCACGACTCGAAAAGATATCGCCGCAGTCGTCGTAACCCGTGGAGTTTTTTCTAATGAGCTTGGTATTACTTGCTGAAGACGATCGCCGATTGGCAGAACTGGTAAAAGACTACCTTGAAGCCAATGGTTTTCAGGTGGTTATCGAAGAACAGGGTTACAATGTTGCCCGAGCTATGCAAAATCTAAACCCTGACATTTTAGTGCTAGATGTTATGCTTCCCGGCAAAGACGGTCTAGCTATTTGCAAAGATGTGAGACCTAAATTTGATGGGCCCATTCTTATGCTCACCGCCCGAGACTCCGATATGGATCAGGTATTAGGCCTGGAATTCGGCGCCGACGACTACGTCATTAAACCGGCTGAACCCCGCGTATTGCTAGCGAGAATTCGCGCGCTATTGCGCCGCTATCAGCAACCGGACGAAAAAGAACAAAGCGAATTAAATTTTGGCAGTTTATCGATCCACGTCGCCTCTCGGGAGGTAAGCCTCGATGGTGCCGCAGTGCCCCTATCCAGCCACGAGTTCGATATGCTACTTACTTTTGCCAAGCAGGCGGGCAAAGTGCTCAGCAGAGAGTACTTGTTCAATGTTATTTACGGGCGAGCCTACGATGGTCTAGATCGCACCATAGATGTTCGCATTTCGCAACTGCGCAAAAAGCTGGGCGACAACTCCGACGAACCAGCCAGAATTAAAACGGTTTGGGGGCGCGGGTATTTGTTTGTAGCCGAAGCTTGGTCGTGATCACTGCATGAACCGGGCGTTTTTTTCGCTGTATTTGTTCGTGGTGTTCTCCGTCATCGGAATCGGCTGGAGTATGGACAAGCTGTGGCAAACTATTAACCCCGAAACCACCACTGAGACAAGCATTTACGCACAAACTCTGATTGGCGTAATCGAGGAAAACCTGCGCTTGCTTCCCGCCGAAAAAATGGAAGACCGCGCCAACCAATTACTCGGTGATGCGCCCCTTAGGGTGAGCCTTTTTGATGTCGACGAATTTGCGAACTCACAATTGGGAGCAGACATCCTCGAAGGTGATATTGTCACAGTGTATGCCAACAGTGGCGACCAAATAAGCTATAAACGCATTCGCAAACGCTCGAAAATTCTCTGCCTCATCTACCCTCAGTTGAACCGAGCCAATTCCTATATTTACGAGTCTCTATTGGTGGTTTTTTATGTTGCCATCGCCCTGGTGATATTCTTTTGGGTCTGGCCGCTATCGAGAGATCTGCGGCGCTTAGAGCAGCAGACCCGGCGAGTGGGTAAAGAGGGCGTGCCCAACAAAGTCAACCTGAGCAAACGCTCCACCATCCATCAATTGGCGTGCTCGTTTAATAAAATGTCGGAACGCATTCGCGAGCTGATCGCTTCGCACAAAGAAATGACCTATGCCGTTTCCCACGAGCTGCGTACCCCACTTGCGCGAATGAAGTTTGCCTTGGAAATGGCGGCCGACAGCGACATGAGGGATACAAAAAATATCCACAAACAGTTGGATAGCATGCGCGAAGACGTTTCGGAAATGAACAGTTTAGTGAATGAGCTGCTCGCCTTTGCCGGATTCGAGCAAAGCGAACAAAAATTAAATCAAAAACCCGGCGACATTAAAGCCTTGGTAAAAAATGTATTAAAATCCGCCAGCTCCCATCATGTCGACTTTAGCCAGAAGATTAAGGACGAGCTTGGGGGTATGTCGGTTTTTTGTGAGTGGTATTTAATGGAGCGAGCGCTGCGCAACCTAGTTCAAAATGCACACCGCTATGCCGATAAAAAAATTCTGGTCACACTGGGCTGTTACGATACCAACTATTTTATTGCCGTGGAAGATGATGGCCCAGGTATTCCCCAAGAAGACCGTGAGCGGGTGTTTCAATCTTTTGTTCGTCTGCGCATGAACACTAGCTTCGATAAAAGTGGCTTCGGTTTAGGGCTGGCAATCGTTGCGCGCATTATAAAATGGCACCACGGCTATGTCCGCGCCGAAGAATCACGTTGGGGCGGCGCAAAATTTGTTATTAGCTGGCCACAACCGGAAAATATACCCAGAACACTTGAGATTTAGGTGTTAGGAGTGCGTCAATTTTTGTTCTTGGCAAGGCGGTACTCACAGGGATGTGAGGTATTAGGGCAATGCATCGCTACAAGGAAGTAGCTTATTAGGGTAATGCAGGAGCAATTACCGAGGAG
>JAHQVY010000155.1 GCA_019634095.1 Cellvibrionaceae bacterium | reverse complement strand
GCGGTGTAATGTACCCAACCGCTCCGGGCGTCATATTATTTACGGCGAATGGGGTCGAGACCAAGCAACTCAAGAGCGTTTCTTTAGCTGCATTGATGTTGACTTCGGCGGTGGTTCATCTTCCAGCTCTAGCTCCTCTTCAAGCTCCTCTTCAAGCTCTTCTACTACCTCTTCAAGCTCCTCTTCTTCAAGCTCATCGTCATCGAGCAGCTCGGGCGGAGCCCCAGATGTCAGCGCGAGTGTCGACATCAATAACGATTTTGGCAACGGTTACTGCGCCTCACTCAGCGTTACCAACAACGGCGGCAGCGCCGTAACGTGGACTGTCGACGTGGACATTGAAGGCGCTGTTTACACATTGTGGAACGGCAGTTATAGCCAAAGCGGCTCGACCCTAACCGTCTCGGGTGACGGGTTTAACAGCGTACTGCAGCCCGGTGAGACCACCTCCTCGCTCGGATTCTGCGCCAATCGTTAGTCCTATTGCCAGCGCACAGCTCACACTCTATTGGCAAATAGATGTGAGCTGAATGACAGGGAAGTCTCGTCGAGGAAAATAACAAAAAGCTAAAATCTAATTGTTTTACTGTCGTTAGAAAATATGCCGAAGATGAAAAAAACAAAAAGGCACGCCGTATTTCTTCTTTTACTCGCCCTTGCCGTTTGCTTAAAACTGGTTTTCTCGAAAAACGAAACCTCTGTGCCAACTGTGGCCACCAAGCCGACCCCAGGGGTATCCGAGCCGCCCACCCCCGCGCCTAGAGTTGAGATTTCCGCTACAACAAAGCCCGCATTGCAATTACAAGCCGCAGTGAGTGTGGCCGTCTCCCCCACTCGGGAAATCACCCCGCAACCCACTGCGGAGCCAGTAATCAAAAATCGAAATAAAGTGCTGTGTGAGCATATCATTTCAGGGGAAACTCGCTACGAATTTAACGGCCAAATTCGACTCATTAATAAAGGTTCAGAGCCCATTTATGGCTGGTCGGTTGAATGGCGCTACCCAGATGGCTCAACACTGTTCGACAGCGCCGAGGTTGCCTTAGCCGGAAATAACCCTTATCGAGGCGAATACCTCGACAGCAATGCGGAAATTGCGCCGGGAAAAACCGTTACTTTTTATTTTTCCGGTATCAAAGGCGGGGAATCCTCTCCTATTAATATAAATGTCACTGGCGATTTTTGCATTTAATTGGCAAAAAAACCGCAGCGGTAAATAAAAAAGTATTCTTTTGAAGACTATGAAAAATAAACAATACGATGCAAAAAATCCCAGGCATTCGCGACTCGATAAGCTGGTATTTTACGGTACGGTAAGCGTAACTGGCGCGGCAGTTATGATGGTGGAATTATTGGGTACGCGCATTATTGGACCCTATTACGGCGTTAGTTTGATTGTCTGGTCATCGTTGCTCTCAGTATCGCTGCTGGCGCTTTCTATGGGCTATGCGGTGGGCGGGCGCTACGCAGACAAACCCAGCGGCCTGCGTTTACCCATGGCAATTGTACTTGCCGCAATCAGTATCGCGTTGGTGCCGGTTATCAGCGAGACCGTGCAAGTATTTTTTAACCGGCTCGGGCTGCGCTGGGGAGCCCTATCCAGCGCACTGGTGCTATTTACACCAGCGCTGTTCTTTTTGGGTACTGCGGGCCCATTCGTAATCCGCCTAGCCACCAGAGGCTTAGAAAATGTTGGCGCAACGGCGGGTAATGTTTACGCCATAAGCACCGTTGGCAGTGTCATTGGCACCTTGCTGCTAGGCTTTTACCTACTGCCGATCTTTGGCACCCGAGCTATTTTGCAAGCCCTGTCTTTTTTGCTGCTATGCCTGTCTGTTTTACTGGCATTTTACGAACAAAAGCGTTTTCGAGTTAAGCCCCATATTCTTTCCTGGAGCAGCGCAGTGGCCGTGTTTATTTTGATGTTTTTTTTGCAAGGCCTCACCAATAGCCAGCGCGGCGGCAACCCCCAATACCAAGTATTGTTTGAAGAGGAAACACACTACGGCTGGGTTCGAGTGGTCGATCAAACAGATAAAGAAATTCGCTGGTTAATGTCCGACGCCTCCACCATTGGTGCAGAACACCTACCCAGCGGCAAGGCTTTATTGGGCTATCAAAGCGTGGTTCGCCTTATACCCTGGTTTAGGCCCCAAGCCAAAAACGCTCTGCTGATTGGCTTGGGAGCGGGGCATCTAGTAAACGACTACGCAAAATTCGGTATTAAAACCGATGCTATAGAAATAGATCCCGCTGTGGCGAAAGCGGCGGTGGAATATTTTAACTTCAAGCCTACCGGTAAAGTGATTGTTGGCGATGCCCGCTACCAAGTGAAAAAACTCAAGCAACGCTACGATTTTATTATTCACGACTGCTTTACCGGTGGCGCCGAACCGTTTCATTTGCTCAGCCAAGAAATGCTGTGGGAATTAAAGCAAAAACTCAAACCCGGCGGCATATTGGTTGTCAACTTTGTTGGCTTCACCGATAAACAGCGTTTACAACCGGTAAATTCACTCGCGAAAACCTTAGACTCTATCTTTTCCCAGCGCAGCGTTTTCGTTCCGCGAACCGGTCAGGAATTTAGCGACTATATTTTTGTCGTTTCAAATGAGCCGCTAAACATTAATAAAGAGCCCGATACTTTACAAGCGCGAAACTTCTTAAGCCAGCGCACATTCGATATCGATTCTAGCAATGGCACGCTAATTACCGACGACTACAACCCCCTGGAATTTATGCAAATTGCCAAGGCAGAATATTACAGAGAAATATTGGTACAACGCGTGGGGCAGTCAGTACTTTTTCACTAGTGAGGGAGTCGACATTCAAGCGCACACCATAACCACACCCTACACCCGCCCCGGCTCGCAAAACCCGCATTACCCACATGGTTTCTATAATCCTAAATTAATCAGTTGAATCTACTGCGGACGCCCAATGAACTAAAATTAAAGCGTTTGTTCAATTTTGTGGCTGCACCCATAGAGTGACTATGAATTTGCCACAAAAGTTAAAAAATTCACTATAATTTCAGCCCCTTGAACGCCCTCGCTGCGATCCAACTGATTAATTTAGGATAATAGCCAGGTTGTAGCAGCGCAATGGAATACCTCTACGGTATGCCCAAACACACTGTCGGTGTTGCTCTGCACTGCTAAAAAATATCTTTAACACGCTAATGCTAATGGAAGGAATTACCTCCATGAGAATACTGTTTTTCGCAGCACTCCTCGGTTTTGCCTCTACAATCCTTGCCGACGAGGGCATGTGGCAGCCCCATCAACTGAAGGATCTTCGCCATCAATTAAAAGCGAAGGGCCTAAACCTCAACCCGAGAAAAATGGGTGACTTAAACCAATTCCCAATGAATGCAATAATAAGCCTTGGTGGATGCACAGCTTCGTTTGTGTCTCAACAGGGCTTGGTGCTCACTAACCACCACTGCGCCTATGGCTCGATCCAATATAACAGCACAGAGGATAACAACTTACTTAACACCGGCTTTGTTGCCCAAACCATGGGCGAAGAATTACAGGCAACCCCAGGCAGCCGGATTTATGTTACCGAATCTCTCCGCGAAGTCACGGCAGACGTGCTGGCCAGCATAGACAACTCACTGAGCGGCAAAGACTACTACGACGCCGTGGAAAAACAGCAAAAACAATTGGTCGCCGAGTGCGAAAACAGCGAGGATTATCGCTGTGAAGTTTACAGTTACCACGGCGGCTTGCAGCACTACCTCATTCGTCAACTCGCCATACGCGATGTACGCTTGGTATACGCGCCGCCATCCAGCATCGGCAAATTTGGCGGCGACACCGATAATTGGATGTGGCCGCGCCATACCGGCGACTGGGCCTTTTACCGCGCCTACGTTAATCAAGAGGGCCGTCCGGCAGATTACTCCCCCGACAATAGACCCTACACCCCCAAGGCTTTTTTGCGCGTTAACGCCAAATCTGTCGACGAAGGCGACTTTGTTATGGTGCTCGGCTACCCCGGACGCACCAGCCGTCATCGCACTGCGGCCGAAGTAGCAAACACCTTTGAATGGAGCTACCCCACCGCCAAGCGCTACAGAGAAGAGTATATCGAAGTGATTGAGTCGGTGGCCCCCAAAGGCTCTAAAGCTGGGCTGAAATACCAAAGCACGATCGCCGGACTGGCGAACTACGCAAAAAATTATGGTTCTATGATTAACAGCTATGCGAAAGGCGACCTACTGGCGCGCAAACGCGCGATGCAAGAAGCAATGCAAGCCTGGGTCAATGCTTCCACCGCCACAAAAACCCAATATGCACAAGCCATTGCCAATTTAGAAGGCCTTATCGAAAAAGAAAACCAACACCGCGAACGAGATTTACTGTTGGCGTATTTGGGGCGCAACAGTATGTTTAGGGTATCTCGAGACCTGTACCGCTTGGCAATGGAAAAACGCAAAGCCAATACCGAGCGCGATCCGGGATTCCAAGAGCGCGATATGGGCCGCTTTAAAAACGCCTTGCAGCGGGTCGATCGCCGCTACGATGCCGAGGTGGATAAAGCGGTAATTCGGCACTTTTTAAAATATTACACACAATTGCCCGCCTCGGAGCGACTCCCTGCACTGGATACATTTTTCGCTTTGGAAAACGGCTTTAATGAAGCTGCTTTAAGTAAACAACTGGATAAAATGCATGCCGAAACCCAACTGAGCCAAGAAGAGCAGCGCCTCGCCTGGATGGAAAAACCACCGCAAGACTTTCGTGCCAGCAAAGACCCCTATCTTCAGTTTGCCGTGGCTATGTACGATACCGACAAGGCATTGCGCGAGCGCTCCCAAGAAATTGAAGGCGAATTGCTGCGCGTGCGCCCAGCGTATATGGCAGCGCTGATTGCCTATAAGAAAAGTATCGGAGAAACGGTGTATGCCGACGCCAACAGCTCTCTGCGCATCAGTTACGGCAGCGTGAGCGGTTATTCCCCGCAAGACGGTTTATATGCCACACCGTTTACATCACTGGAAGGCTTATTGGCAAAATACACCGCCGAGGGCGAGTTCGACATGCCAAAGCTGCAAAAACAACTGATTGAAAAGCAACAGTACGGGCCCTACCTCAACAAAAAATTAAACAGCGTACCGGTTAACTTTTTAAGTACCCTGGATATTACCGGCGGCAACAGTGGCTCCCCCGCTCTAAACGGCAAGGGAGAATTGGTAGGCCTGCTGTTCGATGGCGTCTACGAGTCCATTATTGGCGACTGGGACTACGACCCGAAACTGAATCGCGCCATTGCGGTGAGTTCCACCTATATGCTTTGGGTAATGCAGTATATTGACGGCGCAGAGAATTTAATTCGGGAAATGACGGTTGAGCGCTAGCCCGAATATTTCGGGAATACACGGCCCAATGCACGTTTAATATGTTTAGTCTACCTTGCATAAAGCTTGCAATTCAGAAGGGTGGCCGGGATATTTTCCAGGTATTCAAGCCACGGGAACGCTTGCATAGCACCCCGGGAAGGCTTGAGCGACCTGGACAATGCGCCGGCCATACCTGTAGCTGCAGCTACATTACATGCCACTGGGTCATACACATCTTTATACAGACACATCCTTATACGTTGGCAAATAATTTAAGCTATAGAATACCATACCCTTAGCGTTTTTTAATTTGGAAAAACCGCCAGCAATCAAATTCACCTTTAATTTTCACCTCGTTGTTGCTGATAGCTTGATGGCGTCATTTTCATTTTTTGCTTAAATAGACGCCGAAATACGCTATCGTCGGAATAACCTAGAGAGAAAGCGATTTCTTTCACCGATTTACTCGTCGTCACTAATAACGTGCAGGCATGGCTTACCCTAACACCGTCTATAAAGGCTTTGGGTGTTTCACCGGTCAGTTCTTTTAGTTTGCGATTTAATGTACGTTCAGAAACAGCCATCACTTTAGATAAATCTTTGGCACTCATGGTTTGATAGTGCGCTTTACGGATGGCATACTCAGCTTTGGCTAAAAAAGGATCCTTAAACGTCTGATAGCCTTCAGGCACATACAAGTTTTGCGATTTAGGTATGGCGTCGACCACCGAAAAGTCAGCCACCACTTTCGCTGTTTTACTGCCCGCCAACTGCTTAACAATCTGCAGAGTAATTGTTACCCAAGACAGCGGGCCCCCAGCGCTAAGCACGCCATTGTCCTCGATTAATGCGCTTGCCCAAACCGCATTTGCCTCTGGAAAACGCCGCTTCAATTCATCGTGCAACCACCATGTCGTGGTACATCGTTTACCATTAAGAATACCGGCTTCGCCGAGAGCAAACACCCCACTGCACGAACCACAGATGAGAGCACCTCGCTGGTAATGTTTATTCAACCAGGCTTGTGTATGTCTGTCGGTTAGCGCTTTGGGAGGGCGACCTTCTCGATTCGGAATGAAGCCCGGCACCAATATGGCATCGCATTGCTGAATAGAATCAAGATTTGAGTCAACCAAAAATTCTCGACCATGGCCATCAATAATTGGCTCACCATTATGACTGGCGAGCACCACGACGGGCTGCCAATCCACCTTCTCAGATGTGTCACCTTCTAGGGCATGCACAAAATGTAAGCCGCTTAAGGCCAATAAATCGCGTATACCCATCAATCCAGATGGCAATGCATTGTCGATACAAAGGATCACAACAGTGGCCATGATCGAAGATTCTCCCTATTTGGCAAATATTGTATGCACGGTGTCTTTTTTGCCGCTGCTGGTTAAGTGAAATCTAAATGTAGAATAGCGCCTCAATTACAAGATGAGCGCAAAACAGGCAATGGCTTATCTCATTTTGATAATTTGACAAGCCCAATCACAATCGAAGCTAAAGACGTAAAAAAACAGGATTCTACTATGAAAGCAGCCACTTATATCCCATTTAAAGCCAAATCCGGCCAAGAAAATACACTCGCTAATTTCCTCTTAGAAGGAGCGAAACTGGTCGCTAAAACGGAGCCGAATACCTTATATTGGTATGCGCTTAACACTACTGACGGTGGTTTTGGTATTTTTGATTTTTTCCCCGATAACGCAGGTAGATCTGAACATTTTGACGGTCAAGTAGCCGCGGCTTTGAATACTAACGCTGATGCATTAGTGCACCAGGGTTGGGAAGATGGCATTGTGGCTAATATCACCAACTCAGAGGTTTTATCCTACAAAGAACCCGCCAAACACTCAGCAAGAGCAACCCAAGCAACCTATATTGTGCTTAACGCACAACCGGGAAAAGAGCAAGTATTGGAACAAATATTGACCGGGGCCGCTGCAGTAATTGAGGAAACCGAAGCAAAAACATTGTTGTGGACATCGCTAAAGTTAAACAACAGCACCTTTGGCATTTTTGATACTTTTACCGACCAAAGCGGCAGGGACGCCCACTTTGCAGGTAAAGTTGCAGCCGCACTTAAAGCCCAGGCTGAGCACCTTATTGTAGGAGGGTGGGAAAATGGCGTGCTTAAAAGCATGTATAATTTTGAAGTGATAGCAGAAGCAGAAAAATAAGGCCTTAGCTTTGCGTTATAGGCCTCTAGCAAGCATTAAAATCTAATCTAATATGTGGCGTGTGGAGTACACGCCACAGCAACCAATAAATTTATGCTTAACCACTAATTTTATAAGGAAAAAAATGTCCGCTAATTAAAATAACCCAACAATTTTGAGTGCTGTAAATGATGTCAGTGCACAGCGGATAGCCGCATTTAACTCTGGGGATACAACAAGCTGTGCATCCCATTGTGAAGCATAAGCTAAGGCAGTTCGGGCATTTTGCCCATTTAACTATTTTATTTAACTATGCCATTCAACTATGCCATTCAACTATTCCCATTCGACTATGCCCGTTCGACTATGCCTATCTTTTTACACCGAAGCGGCGAGACCTTTTGCCGCAGCAAATGCTGGACGTTATTTGGTGCACGTCCCTTAGCCGGGTTGAGGCAACAATCCATTTTAATAAAAAAATTAACCCAGACGCCGTATAAAGCGAACGCATAGTTTCGCCATACGGTATACCTTTTCCAAACGTTTTTTCAGAACACACCGCGCATTCTGTAAAAACTCGCCTGGAGAATCCATGCAAAAAATAACACAACACGCCTATTTACTGTCCTCTCTATTAATTGTTAACACCTTTTTTCTACACCACTTTGCCTGTGCTGAGCCATCCCTTGTCTATTATTTCGACAGCCCCGCAAGTGATTGGGAACGTGAGGGCCTACCCATTGGCAATGGCGCTATGGGCGCGGTAGTCACGGGGAATATCCGGGTTGACCGGCTGCAATTTAACGAAAAAACCCTTTGGGAAGGCGGACCGGGTTCAACACAGGGCTACAACTTTGGCCACCCATCACGGGCTGCTAATTACCCGCAGAAACTGGCCGCAGTTCAGCAACAGATACAGCAAAAGGGGCAGCTGCCCCCCCAAGAGGTGGCGCAACAATTGGGCTTGGATACCGTGGGGTACGGCAACTATCAAAATTTTGGCGAAATTATACTGTCTTTCGATCATCCATCCCCGCAGCAAGCGACACAGACCAGCCACTATCGCCGGCAGCTCGATATCAGCCGCGCGGTGGCGAAAGTCAGTTACCAGCACGGCGAAGTTAGCTATACCCGAGAGTACTTTGCCAGCTACCCCGACAAAGTCATTGCAATTCGACTGCGGGCAAACCGAGCCGGCGCACTCAATTTTAGCCTTGCCCTGCAACCTTCGGCCGGGCGCAGCGTAAACACTGAACTCAGTGATTCAACTATTCGGGTGTTCGGCAAACAACACGAAAACAACTTGGCCTATGAAGCGCAATTAAGCGTAAAAACCACAACGGGAAAAATCACCAAACACAAGCAAACCCTGGTGGTAAGCGGCGCCCAAGACGCGTTAATTCTGCTGGCAGCAGGCACCGACTACGCCCCCATTTACCCGCACTATCGCGGGCCACACCCGCATCAAAAAATACGTGCCAACTTGCAACAAGCCCAAAGTAAAAGCAGCGATAATATTATGGAACGGCATATTGCCGATTACCGCGCTTTGTTTTCTCGCGTGGCACTGAATTTATACGGTGCACAAGCGGAAAAACCCATTGACCAACTATTGCGTGAATACCGTGGTCGCGGCCAGCAAGATTTAGGCTTAGAAAGCCTCTATTTTCAATTTGGCCGCTACCTGTTAATTGCTTCATCGCGCGCCGGCTCTTTACCCGCTAACTTGCAGGGTGTTTGGAACCACAGCAACAGCCCCCCGTGGAATGCCGACTACCACCTCAACATTAATTTACAAATGAACTATTGGCCGGCTTTGGTCACCAATATAGCCGAGGTGAATGCACCGCTATTTGATTTTATCGACGCGCTTATCGAACCGGGAACGCTCGCTGCTAAAAAAATACTCGGTGCAAAGCAAGGCTGGACACTGTTCCTCAATACCAATATTTACGGCTTTAGCGGCCTAATAAAATGGCCCACCGCCTTCTGGCAGCCCGAAGCCGCGGCCTGGTTAGTGCAGCATTATTACGAGCACTATTTATTTACCCAAGACCAAACGTTTCTGCGCCAGCGCGCCTACCCCGCCATGAAGGGCGCCACTCAGGTTTGGCTGAGTGCGTTAGTAGAAGACAAGCGAGATGGTCGGCTGGTGGTAAACCCAAGCTACTCCCCCGAACACGGCAACTTTACCGCCGGCGCTGCCATTTCTCAGCAAATTGTTTACGATTTGTTGCACAACACATGGCAAGCCGCACAGATATTAGAAGACCACCGCTTCGCCGAGCGTGTGGCAACACGCTTAAAACAGCTCGACCCGGGCCTGCGCATTGGCCAATGGGGGCAATTGCAGGAGTGGAAACAAGACCGCGACGACCCGCAAAGTAAGCATCGCCATATCTCGCATTTATTTGCGCTGCACCCCGGTCGTCAGGTGTCGGTTTTCGACGCTCCCCAAATAGCCAGCGCAATGGAAACCAGCCTTAACGCGAGAGGTGATGTGGGCACCGGCTGGGCCAAAGCCTGGAAAATAAATTTATGGGCGCGTCTACTCAAGGGCGAGCGCGCCCACAAATTGTTAACAGAGCAACTGATTCACAGTACCCTGCCCAACTTATGGGACAACCACCCCCCCTTTCAAATTGACGGCAATTTTGGCGCAAGCGCCGGCATAGCGGAAATGCTCCTACAAAGCCATCACCAGCAAATTCACTTGCTCCCTGCGCTTCCCAGTCACTGGCCCGCGGGCGAGGTTCGCGGTTTAAAAGCGCGGGGCAATCGGCAAGTGGCCATACGGTGGCAAAGCGGACGCCTGGCAGAAGCAAGCATAGCGCCGCAGTACAGCGGCAACATTGC